>NZ_CFHTCS010000392.1:0-3853 GCF_984369615.1 Martelella sp.
CGAGCAGGCCGACGGTCTCGCGATCCCGCATGCCGGCGCGCACCACCATGCCGTATGTGGTGAATTGCAGGAAGGCGAAGACGGCGCCGATGACGAGGGCTGCAAACAGGAAGTAGATCAGCCGCCACCAGGGATAGACGATGAAGGCGTCGGCCATGCCGAACCAGGCGGCGATGTTGGCGGTGCCGGCGAAGACGTCTGGCGCGGACTGCGGGACGGGGTTTGCGCCGTAGATCTTCTTGATGATCTCCTGCAGCACGATGGCAAGGCCGAAGGTCACCAGGATCTGGTCGGCATGCGGGCGCTTGTAGAAGAAGCGGATCAATCCGCGTTCCATGACGAGCCCGATCAAGAGCATGACGGGAATGGCGAGCAGGATGGAGAGCGGCACGGACCAGTTGATCATCGCCGCGCCGAAATCGCCGAAGGCGTATTCCATGTAGGGCACCGGGCGCGGGGCGAAGAGCGCGCCCTCGGCCTTGGGCGGCTGGACCGGCCAGGTCAGAAGCGCGTTGAAGGTGACGGCGCAGAAGGCGCCGAGCATGAAGAGGGCGCCATGGGCGAAGTTGACGACGCCGAGCGTGCCGAAAACCAGAGTAAGGCCAAGGGCGATCAGCGAATAGGCTGCGCCCTTGTCGAGGCCGTTCAGAAACTGAATGATGATGGCGTCCATTGACCGCGTTTCCACTGTTGCCGGAAAGGGCCGGGCGTCCCGAAAACGCCCGGCCTGAATTTCAGCGATTGTCCGTTCTCAGCAGGTCTTGGCCGTGTCCGGGCCAAGCTCGCCGCCGAAGATCGCCGGGTCGTACTCGACATCGGCGCGCGGCACGACCTTGACGACTTTCAGCAGGTCGAACTCGCTCTGCGGATCGGGGTTGCCGCGCACGACGAGCACATCCTTCATGCACTGGTGGTCGGCGGCGCGGTAAAGCGTCGGGCCGTTGCCCATGCCGTCGAATTCGAACCCTTCCAGCGCCTTGATGACCGCGGGCGCGAAGAAGGTGCCGGCGCGTTCCACGGCATCGGCATAAAGCAGCGCCTGGACGTAGCAGGTATGGGCGGCCTGGGATGGCGGGAAGCCGTATTCCGCGCCGAAGGACTGAACGAAGGCCTGGCTGCCCGCATCATCCAGCGACCAGTTCCAGTTGGCCGAGCCAAGGATGTTCTTGGCTGCCTCGCCCGCGCCCTGCGCCATCAGGCGGGAGAACAGCGGAACCACGATTTCGAAATTCTTGCCGTTGACCTGCTTGTCCTTCAGCCCGAACTGGACGGCCTGGGTCAGCGAATTGACCATGTCGCCGCCATAGTGGTTGAGGATCAGCACATCGGCGCCGGAATTGAGCACCGGGGTGATGTACTGCGAGAAGTCGCCGGCGCCGACCGGCGTCTTGACGGTCTGGACGGTTTCCCAGCCGAGGCCCTCGGTCGCGTTCTTGATCGATTCCTCCTGGGTCCAGCCCCAGGTATAGTCGGCGGTCAGGTGGTAGGCGCGGCGGTCGGAGCCGTATTCCTGCTGGAGCACGGGGGCGAGCGCCTCGCCCGACTGGTAGGCGTTGAAGAAGTGGCGGAAGCCGTAGCGCCGCTTGTCCTTGCCGGTCGTGTCGTTGGAGTGGGTGAGGCCGGCCATGAAGATCACGCCCATGTCCTGGCAGAGGCTCTGCACGGCAACGGCAACGCCGGAGGACGAGCCGCCGGTGATCATCACCGCGCCTTCCTTCTCGATCATGCGCTTGGCGCTGTCGCGGGCGGCGTCCGATTTGGTCTGCGTGTCGCCGGTGACGTAGTTGACCTTCTTGCCGAGAATGCCGTTGCCCTTGAGCGCCTTGGACGAGAAGGTGGCGAGCATGCCGCCGTCGCCCTCGCCGTTCAGGTGCTTGGCGGCGAGCATCAGCGCCTTCATCTCGTCGGCGCCCTCATCGGCGTAGGGGCCGGTCTGCGGCACGTTGAAGCCGAGCGTGACGGTGCTGCCGGTCGGCATGTTGCAGGACATGTCCTGCGCGTAGGCCCCGCGCACGAAATGCATGGGGGCGGCCAGCGTGACGCCGGCGGCCGCGCCGGCCCTGAGCAGGCTGCGGCGGTTGATGATAAACTTTGACATCGGACTCCTCCCAAGTCGTCTGAATTGGCTGCGCGCTCCTCAGGGCGCAGAGGCGCTTTCCTCCAAAGCGCATGGGAGACAGTAACAAGCAGTCAAATTGTCGCAATTGAGCGAAAGTGATAAGACCTTGGTTGAAGGAAGCGAGCGCTTACCTTCGCCGCCGCAATGCCCGCGACGGGTTGAACCGCGGGACCTTGTGACGCATATAGCCACCTTCAAGAGGAAGGTGATCCGGACATGGCCGACAGGGCAGCAGAACAGGAGCCGTTCTGGAAGACGAAGCGGCTCGACGAGATGGACGCCGGCGAATGGGAAAGTCTCTGCGACGGCTGCGGGCTTTGCTGTCTCAACAAGCTGGAGGACTGGGAAACGGGCGAGGTGGCCTTTACCTCGGTCGCCTGTCGCCTTCTCGACGGCCATTCCTGCCAGTGTTCCGATTACGAGGACCGGTGGAAGACTGTGCCGGAATGCATCCAGCTCGATGTCAAGGGCGTCAGGGAGATCCCCTGGCTGCCGCCGACCTGCGCCTACAGGCTGGTGCATGAGGGGCATGATCTCTACTGGTGGCACTACCTCGTCTCCGGCGACCGCGAGACGGTGCACCAGGCCGGCATTTCCGCGCGCGACCGGACGGTGAGCGAGATGGAGGTGCCGGTCGAGGACTACGAGGACTACATCATCGAATGGCCGGTGCTGACCGGGGAGAAGACGGGCTGATTCGCTTTCTGATAGGGCGGGCGCCGCTTGACCCAGCGCAATGCGGGAGCGGCGAGAGACCTTATGTATTCATCCTCGTAAGTATGAATATAAGGATCCTCCCCATGGCCACCGATTATCTTCAGATGACTGCCGATGTTTCGAAGCAGACCGCCGTGCTTCGCAAGGACATTCCCGACACCATGAGCGGTTTTTCGGCCCTGGCCGGCGCCGCCTGCAAGGCGGGCGCTCTCGATGCCAAGACCAAGGAATATATCGCGCTCGGCATTGCCGTGGCGCTGCGCTGCGAACCCTGCATCGCCTTTCACGCCAAGGCGCTTGTCAAGCTTGGCGTGACCAAGGCGGAATATGAGGAAGTGCTGGGCGTCGCCGTCTACATGGATGGCGGACCGGGGCTGATGTATGCGGCCCATGCGCTGGAGGCCTTTGAACAGTTCTCCGCCGGATAAGAAAAAAATCTTACAATAGGAAAATAGTCCTTGACGGCGTTACGGTCGTCTGCTAGGTTTTATCTACAGTCGGAAATCTGCGGCGGTCGGTGACCTCCCTGGCTTCAGGCTTCCGTCAGATTTTTCAAAGCCCGGTTCTCGCCGGGCTTTTTTTGTTGCCGGACGGCTGCCGCGAACGGCCAAGAGGAGAATTTCGTGGTCGACCATGAAACATTCGATATTTCGCTGTTCGGGCTCTGGCCGCGCACGCCGCGTTATGAGGGGGATCCGGCGACGCACCGCGCCCATGCGGGCTATCATGCAATCGAACCGAAGGCGCGGCGGGCGAATGCCGATGACGATCTCAGGCTGCTGCTGAACGATCTGACCGTCGAGATGCGGGCGCAATTCGCCTTTTTCCGCAAGCTCAGGATGGCGGCGGTCAAGAAAGGCCGGGAGGGAGACGATGCGGATGTGCGCGGCGAGGTGAAGGCCGCGGCCGACGCGGTGGCGCTGATCATCCGCACGCTGGAAAAGGCCGACGAATTGCAGCGCAGGCTTGCGGAAAGCCGCCGCGATGCCGAGGAACGCGCACTCGATCTGAGGACAT
>NZ_CFHTCS010000393.1:0-3845 GCF_984369615.1 Martelella sp.
GTATGAAATCATCGGCAATCCCACCATAGCCGATGCCATCCTCGATCGCCTCGTTCACAATGCCTATCGCATCGAATTAACGGGCGAAAGCATGCGCAAAAATCGAACTAACCCACCTGCGGATACAGCGCGGACTTGACCGGAAGGAAATCCCGAACCAAACATCCACACTGACCCAGGTTCAGCCCCAACGGTGGCCGGCTTCAAATCGGAATCCCGGCCGGAATGAAATTGGAATGGGTGGCCGCCTTCGTTTCGGAAAACATGGCCGGCTTCATCGGAATTCGCAGGAAGACGCGCGAGCGCATGACGACGAGGCCCTGGCAAGGGGGTGAAGGGCCGAAACTCAGACACCGGAATGACCGACAAACAGCCCCACGGACCGGAATTCTTGTCACAAAGGGCTCAGGCCGGGGTAATTCGAGGCGTCCGATTGCTTCCCTGGAACTGGACACCCCAGTCGCTGAGCGCTCAGGCGGCCTGAACCGCGGCCCTCGCCGGATGCTTACCTTACGAATGCCGTCAAACCATTCCGGAACTGTCTCTGCGTGCCCCATTGCATCACCGCCACCATACAGGCTGGACAGAAATGTTGCGCGGTGGCTGGCATTCTGAACCTGGACCCCCCTCATGTTACGTCCGCCAGTGGCCAACGCCATCTGTACCAGTTGTGGAGGCAGAGCTTCGTCGGCAGTGCCGAAGTAGAAAGAGACTGGCATTTCGAATTGCGTGTAAATCGTGCTGTTGCGTGCCAGATGGGAGAGGAAGCTCGTGTTGCTCGGCGCAGTGAACCGCTCAAAAAAACCGTCGACAAAAAACGCAGACGCCGTCGGCATGTCATCCTGTATCTTTGCGTCGAGCACGTAGTCGTGCCAGTAGGCTTCTGCGAATGCGCGGTGTTCGGAGCGGATAGCTGTATCGAACAGGTCCGGCACTTTGTAATAGGTGCGATAGCTGCCCAGTAGGATCACCAGGCAAGGGGTCATCCACGCAGGCACTGCCGGATATGGTTCCGCCCCCGATGACGAGAAATTCAGGCTGCCGCACCAGTAGCGCAGCGAATCTGGCAGATTGTTGAATGGACTCGCTGCGGCCACTGCATCTACGCGTATGCCCCGTCGGTGCAGCTCCAAACCCAACCATTGGGAGTTGAGCGCTCCCTGAGACCATCCATTGAGCAACAAACTCGAGGGGTGGATGCCTAGTGGCTCAAGCATGGACATGCCGGCATCAAGCACGTCATGACAGCACTGTACCGTCGCAGCGCGCACGGCATAGGCTTCGTTGCGACCGTCTCGATACGGTCCCTTGCCCAGATAGTCCGCTGCAATCACGACGTAGCCTTGCGCTGCCAACCGGTGCAGGATGAACAGGGTTTCAAGCGAGTCGACACCGTCCTGGAGCTTGTCTTGCGGGTCTGCAAGGCGCATGAGATTGGACGGCACCTGGTCGAAGGACAAGATGGTGCCGTGCTGCCAGGATACCACCGGTAGCGGGCCGCGCAGCCCAGACGGTGTGGCGAGCAAGCCGCTGACCTTGATCCGCTCACCGGTCTCGGGAATATGCGTGTAAGTCGTGATGCGCCGCAGTTCGATATCATAACGCGCTGCGTGATCCCCCTCCGAAAAAGAGGGGAGAACCTCGCCTTCATTGAAAACTGTGTAGAACTGCTGGGCCAAGGTATCCAAACGTTGCTTGCTCAACACGACAGGCTGTCCATCGTCGATACGCTGCCCGCCCAGTGTGCTGGCGCCCGCCTTGCCAGGCAGGTCGGCCACGGTTGCTACAGCAAGCGCCGCAATGGTTCGGCCCAAGGTGCCGATGGCTTTCCGGCGTGCCATGTTTGGCACCGGATGATCTGAGGATGTTGGTGCAGAGTCAGTGTGGTCTTCTCGCTGGGACATGGCTCAACTCAAAAGTTGAATAATATGAAATGTAGATATTATACCAAATTTTCCAACTGACTACGGTAAAACCAAGGGCCATTTCGGATTGCGGCATCACGGCAGCGGCCGGCAAGCATAGAAGCAAGATGATTGGCCAACAGACTAGCTTTCGAACAGCACGTTCTCCGACGCCGGCCTCATAGTTCTTCCGGTCCCTGACAGGGCGAAGGTACTTGGGAATTTTCATGTCTTCCTTCTTCGTGAAGACCGGACGCGGCAGCAATTGCCTGACGCCGTCATAGGACACTTTGCCCTCATCAACTTTCTGCTGTGCTGCGTCATGCATGGAGCGGGCAAGAACGCGGTCGGCCTGCTCCTGCATCAGACAGCTCACAACCTTGGGCCAGTCGCGAAGAGTTGGAGCGACGTGATCAGGTCGAACGCGCGCGCATCGCGTTCTTCGGCCGGAAAGTTCACAACCATTCGCCGCGAGCCTTCCGTCACCGAACCGGCATGCGTGGTGGTGTACACCAGGTGGCCGGTCAGACTGGCCTCAAGACATCCCTCGAGGGAAGCCTTTTCACGCGCCTCGCCCAGCGAAATAATACCAGGCGCGAAAATCGGCATAGGGGTTCGACGCCGATCGGCACAATAAGTCTTTGAAAGATTTAAAGCGTGTCGGGTCCGGATGCCGCGCCGAATGACAGTCGGGACGTTTTTCGCTCCGGCCTTCTGCAATTTTGATACTTGTTCCGTCTTGGCATTGCGTCGCCAAATTCGAAGTATCCCTGCGGGTCATTGACATATCTCTGCCCGCTCAGACAGGATTTGCACTCTTCAACCGGTCACCATTTCTCTGGTTGTTTTCTGCGCCGACAGCCGGTCCCCTCTGCCCCGTGGCGGGCAGGACGACGACCTTTGCGCCGTCCGGGACGCGGCGATAGAGGTCCATGACGTCCTGGTTCATCATCCGGATACAGCCCGACGACATTGCCTGACCGATCGACCACGGTTCGTTGGTGCCATGGATACGGTAGAGCGTGTCCTTGCCGTCTTCGAACAGATAGAGCGCGCGGGCGCCGAGCGGATTCGTCGGTCCGCCTTCCATGCCGCCCGCCCATTTCTGATAGGTGTCGGGATCGCGCTTGATCATGTTCTGCGTCGGCGTCCATGTCGGCCATTCGCGCTTGTAGGCGACATTGGCCGTGCCGGACCATGCCATGCCCGCGCGCCCCACGCCGACGCCGTAGCGCATGGCCTTGCCATCCGCCATGACGAGATAGAGGAACCGGTTTTCGGGATCGACGACAAGCGTGCCCGGCTGCTCGCCGGTCGGATCGTCGACAAGCTGACGCCGGAATTCGGGATCGAACTGCCTCAGATTGACGGCCGGCACGTTAAATGGCTCGTCGGTGACGGCGGCGTAGCGCGCATCCTCCAGCACCGGCTTCGGCGCGGGCGGCTGCGGGGGAGCGCCGGTCGACGCACAGGCCGAGAGCGCGGCGACCACGACGACCGGAAGGAACTTGATGGGGAGGTTTCTCATTCGACGCGCTCCCCGGCAGCGTGACGCCGTCTGGCCTCCGCCACCGATTCCTTGAAGCCGTCATAGTCGAGCGTCGTCGTCATCATCGGGCCGATCAGATAGGTCGGCGTCGAAATCAGGCCAAGCGCATCGCCCTGCTCCATCGTGCGCCCCAGAAGCGCCGCGATCTCGGCGTGGTGGCCGGTCACATCGTCCTGCAATTGCTGCATGTCCACACTGGTGGCGCGCACGGCTTCGAGCATCTGCGCCTCGGTAACCTTGTGGCCCGGAACGCCCATCAGCGCATGATGAACCTCTTCATACTTGCCCTGAAACTTGGCGGCGAGCGCCAGTTGCGCGCCATAGACGGAGGCTTCGGAAAGCACCGGCCAGTCCTTGTAGACGAGCCTGATATTGCCGTCCTCCTCGACGAT
>NZ_CFHTCS010000394.1:0-3844 GCF_984369615.1 Martelella sp.
GCCGACGAACCGACGACGGCGCTTGACGCGGTGATCCAGCGCGACGTGATGGAGCTGATGGTGGAACTGACCCGCGCCGAAGGCACGGCGGTGCTTCTGATCAGCCACGATTTGCCGATGGTGGCACGCTATACCAGCCGGATCGCGGTGATGGAAAAGGGTGTCGTCGTCGAGACCGGCACCACCGACGACATCCTGACAAACCCGCAGCATGCCTATACCCGCAAGCTGCTGTCGTCGCTGCCCGGGCGCGGCGAAACCCGGGCGTTCGCGCCGGACGATATGCCGGTGCTGTCCGTCGAAAACGTGATCGTCGACTATCACAAGGCCGGCGCGCTGTTCCGCAAGGGCCAGGCCAAGCGCGCCCTCCATGGCGTCTCGGTGATAATCCGCCAGGGCGAGGTGGTGGCGCTGGTCGGCGGCTCGGGCTCCGGCAAGACCACGCTCGGCCGCACCATTGCCGGCCTCATCCACCAGACGTCGGGCGATATCCTCTTTAACGGCAAGCCGCGTGAACGGGACTGGGCGCACTATCGGCAGAACTGCCAGATGGTGTTCCAGGACCCGTATTCGTCGCTCGATCCGCGCATGACCATCGTCAAGCTGGTGGAGGAGGCGCTGCGCACGATGCCGGGGCTGAGCGCCGCCGAGCGGCGCAGGCGGGCGCTCGCGACGCTGGCCGAAGTGGGCCTGCCCGGCGCATTCGGCGAACGGCTGCCGCACGAGCTTTCCGGCGGCCAGCGCCAGCGCGTTGCGATCGCCCGCGCCGTTGTGCGCGAGCCGAAACTGCTGATCGCCGACGAGCCGGTTTCCGCGCTCGATGTGACGGTGAGGGCGCAGGTGCTGGCCCTGTTCGCCGACCTGCAGAAAAAGCACGGCTTTTCCTGCCTGTTCATCAGCCACGACCTTTCCGTGGTCGAGCAGATCGCCGACCGGGTGATCGTGATGCAGCACGGCAATATCGTCGAGGAAGGCCCGCGAGACGAGATCTTCGACCGTCCGCAGCATGCCTATACACAGCGGCTGCTGTCGGCCATTCCCGCGCTCGACTTCAACGAGACCGGCGGCGTCAAGCTCAAATGGCGTCTGGAGGAGTGACATGACTCAACGAACCGAAAGAACGGAATCGACGGCCGCCGAACTCGCGAAGATCTGCGATGCGCAGGACTTCACCGTGCGCTTCAAGGTCAAGAACCTTGCGACGGGCGAAACCATCGAGCGCGGCGCGACCGAGGAAACGCCGTCGGCCTCGACCCGCAAGATCTCGATCATGATGGCGGCGCTGAAGGCGATCGGGGACGGGCGGCTGAGCTTCGACGAGAGGATCGTCTACGAGCCGCGCCACGCCGAGCAGGTGGCAAGCGGCGTGTTGCGCCACATGACGCCCGGCATGATCCTGTCACTGCGCGATGCGATCGCCGGCATGATCACGCTTTCCGACAATGTCTGCACCCATATGGTGTTCGAACGGCTGATGCTGGAGGAGGTTCAGGCCTATTGCGCGGCGATCGGCATGACCGGCACCCGTCACCGCTTCCTGATCCCGCCGATCGCGCTGCCGCACGACCACCCGCTCGACGCGGTGACGGTGACGACGGCGGCCGACCAGGTGATGCTGCTCGACACGATCCTTGCCGCCCAGACGGACGCCGAGGCTTCGGCCAAGCTCGGCATTTCGCAGGACCTCTCCGCCTTCGCGCTGAAGATGCTGAAATCGCAGGTGCTTCGCTACGGCATCCATTCGCGCCTTCCCTTCGATACCGTGATCGCCAGCAAGGGCGGAAGGGGCAAGCGCGGGCGCATGGATGCGGGCATCGTCTATCGCGACGGCGCGCCGCTCTTCATCCTCGCCGCCTATACGGACGGGGTACCGCTCACCATGCCGGACGGGCTTCCCGGCTACACGGTGGCACTCGAGACGATCGGCCGGCTCGCCCGCGCCTGTTTCACCGGACTTTGAAGGCCTGAAAACAGAACCAACAGCAAAGAGGGATAAACATGAAGAAACTACTCCTTGCCGGCGTGATGCTGGCGGCGCTCACCCAGACGGCGGCAGCGCGCGACATCGTCGTCGCGCTCTCCTCCGACCTGCGCTCCAACGATCCGGGCGTCAACCGCGACGGCAATACCGACGCAATCATGATGCACATTCTCGAAGGCCTCGTCGGCTACACCGAGGATGGCGCGGTTGAGCCGCTTCTCGCCAAATCCGTCGCGATGTCCGATGACGGGCTGACCTACACATTTACGCTGCGCGATGACGTCACCTTCCACAATGGCGACAAGATGACCGTAGATGATGTGGTCTGGTCCATGAACCGCTACATGGATGCCGACGGCAAATGGCGCTGCCTGCCGGATTTCGACGGCAGCCGCGTGGTCAAGCTGACCGGCATCGAGAAGGTCGATGACGCCACCGTGACGATGACGATTGCCGAGCCCTCGGCGGTCTTCCTCGGCCTCATGGCCCGCCCGGAATGCGGCTTCACCGGCATCATCTCGCCGAAATCCGTGGGCGAGGACGGCAGCTTCGCAGCACCGATCGGCACGGGCCCGTTCAAGTGGGACGAATGGAAGAAGGGCGAATATGTCTATCTCGCCAAGAACGACGCCTATGTCTCGCCGGAAAACGACGGCGCGCCGGACGGCACGGTCGGCGCCAAGAACCCGCTCGCCGACGGCGTCAAGTTCATGGTCGTTCCCGACGCCTCGACGGTGAAGGCCGGCATCCAGTCCGGCGTGCTCGATCTCGCCGAAGTCTCTCCGGATCTGATGCCGGAATTCGAGGACCGCGATGACAGCAAGCTGATCGTCGCCGTCAACAACGGCAAGAACCTGTTCTATATGCAGACCCGCGATCCGGTGCTCGCCAATCCGGGCGTCCGCCGCGCCATGGCCATGGCGCTCGATCTGCCGCAGCTGGTCGCCGCCGCCTCCAACGGAACCGGCACGCCCAACTGCTCGATGATTGCCACCAACTCGATCTATTACAGCGAGACCCAGCAAGAATGCCTGCCTTATGACATCGAGGCGGCGAAGAAGGAACTGAAGGACGCCGGCTACAATGGCGAGCCGATCTCCATCATCGCCAACCGCCGCGGGAATGTGCCGAGCTATCCGGCGGCGATCATCGCCCAGGCGATGATGCAGCAGGCCGGCCTCAACGTTCAGATCGAGGTGCTCGACTACGCCACCCAGGTGGAACGCCGCCGCTCGGGCAATTACCAGGTGATCTCGCAGTCGGTCTCCCCGCGCCTCGATCCGGCGCTGATGATGAGCTTCTATGTCGGCGACAAGGACGAGAACACATCGCTGATGTGGGAGAACCCGAAAGCGGTTGAACTGCTCGACGCCGCCTATCGCGAAACCGATCAGGAAAAGCGCCAGCAGATCTTCGACGATTTCCACACGCTGATGCTCGAGGATATGCCGGGCCTGTTCATGTACGACATGGTCGACATCTGGGCCGCGACCGCGAGCCTCGAGGGCTCCCCCGTTTGGCAGGGCAATCCCCGCGTATGGGAAGTTTCGGTCGACTGACCGGCTTATCGCCGCGCCGTCCCGGCGGCGCGGCGTTTCTCCTCAAGAACCCTTATCCCGCGGCCCATCGACATGGGCCGCGCGACCTTTCATGACCCCAGACCTGCTGCCCCGGCAGCAAACAGGACTTTTCCATGACCCAGCAGGCGATTGAACAACTCGCAAGTGAAATCGAGGCATTGAAGCCCGAATTCATCGAACTCTCCGACCGGATATGGGACCTGGCCGAACTGAAATTCGAGGAATTCGAATCGGCGAAGCTCCAGGCGGCGCTTCTGGAGAAATACGGGTTTTCCGTCACGCG
>NZ_CFHTCS010000395.1:0-3838 GCF_984369615.1 Martelella sp.
CGATGTCGTGGTCACGCCCTGGCCGAAGGAAACGGTCGCGGAGAAAACGCCGCCCCATTTCTGCGGCCGCTGGGGCGTTCCCGCGCCGCCGATCTCGGTGTCGATCTTGTCTAGCAGGCCGAGATCCTCCAGGAATGTGCGCTGATAGTCCGGGCCGACGGCGGCGGCGATGCGCGACGCGCCGATATTGGAGGAATATGTGAAGACTTCCGGATAGGTCAGGATCCGGTTCTGGGCGTGGTCGTCGCGGATGCGCGAGCGACCGAAGATCAGAGGCGTTTTCGCGTCAACCAGGCTGTCCATCGTGAACTTGCCGGACTCCAGCCCCATCGCCAGCGTGAAAATCTTGAACGTCGAGCCCATTTCGTAAACGCCGGTGATCGCGTCGTTCAGCATGCGCGGATCGGTGGCGGGCGGCGGATTGTTCGGATCGAAGTCGGGCACCGAGGCGAGCGCGACGATCTCGCCGGTATTGACGTCGAGAACGGTGCCGGTGGCGCCGATGGCATGGAATTTATTGACGCCTTCCACCAGCACATCGCGCAGGATGCTCTGGGCGCGCAGATCGATCGATGTCTCGAACGGCTTCAGGTCCATCGCGCCGGACAGGCCAAGGCCCATCAGGCCGGAAATGCCGTCGGTCCTGTCCATGTAGCGCTCGATGCCGGACAGGCCGTGATTGTCGATATCGACGAGGCCGAGAATATGGGCCGCCTGCGGGCCGCCGGGATAGAAACGGTGCACTTCCGGACGGAAGCCGACGCCGGGCACGCCGGCGGCGAGCACCTGGCTCTGCTGCTTGGGCGTGATCTGGCGCTTGAGCCAAACAAACTCGCCCTTGGAATTCAGCAGCCGATAGGCGCGCTTGGCATCGAGATCGGGGAAGATCGGCAGAAGCGAATCGAGAACGTCGTCAGCGCTGGTGATCATCGACGGGTCGGCGTAAAGCGACATCATCCGGACATCGGTGGCAAGGACGGCGCCGTTTCGGTCGACGATATCCGGTCGTCGCGCCAGCGTCAGCGGCATGGCCGCTCGGGCAACGGTGCCATCCTCCTTGGCCAGCGAATAGTGAACCAGCCTGCCGCCGATGATCGCGTAGACGGCGACGAAGGCGACGGTGACAAAGGCGACGCGACTGCGCGCCAGATTAACGCGCTTCTTCGCCGTTCCCTGAAAAACATCCGGCCGCGCCGCTTCTTCGGCGCCGCGTTCGGCGGCTTTCGGCTTTCTCTTGAAGATGCGGGGAAGGTTCATCATGGTGTCACCGATCCGGTTATGACGATATCCGTGCCGTCGGGCGCGTCCCCGGCCATCAGCGGCGGAAGGTCTTCCGGCTGCGGCTCCGGCGCAATCGGCGGAAGCTGGTCGAGCGTCGCGATCTGTTCGGGTTCGGCCGGCTGAAGGCCAAGCTCTGCGGCGAAGAACTCGGAAAGCCGCGCCATGCGGGCGGGCTGGGTCAGAAGCGCCTCGTCGGCCTTCAGCAAGTCGATATTGTTTTCCTCGAGCGCGATCTGGTCCTCGAGGCTGCGCACCTCGTCGAGCGTCGCCTCGGCGCTGTACTTGATCGTGTAGGTGACGGTCGCGGTCGCCACCATCACCAGAATGAGAATGAGATCGAGCGGACGCAGCATCAGTTCTCGAAGCCTCCAAGGCGGTGAAGATCGGCAAGGGCCGGCAGGCCGAAGGCGTCGAGCCCGGTTTGCGGCGCGGAAGCATCCGTGCGGATCGCGGCCCTGAGCTTGGCCGATCGCGCACGGGGATTGTCGGCGGCCTCGGCGTCGCTGGCCGAAACCATGGCCTTGCCATGTTGCGAAAACAGCGCCGGCTCCGGTTCGACCGCCGGCAGATGGCGCGAGCCGCCGGCCTTGCCGAGACGGGCACTGACAAACTGCTTGACGATCCGGTCTTCCAGCGAGTGGAAGGTGACGACGGCAAGCACGCCGCCGGGCTTCAGCGCGCGCTCGGCCGCCAGAAGCGCGCCGGCCAGCTCGCCGAGTTCGTCATTGACATAGACGCGCAGCGCCTGGAACACGCGGGTCGCCGGATGGATCTTGTCCTTGGCGCGGCGGGGCGTCACGATCTCGATCAGCCCGGCAAGGTCGCGCGTGGTGACGAACGGCTCGTCCTGTCGGCGCTTCTCGATGGCGCGGGCAATGCGGCCCGCATTCTTCTCCTCGCCGAGAATGCCGAAGATGCGGGTGAGGTCGGAGACCTTGGCGCGGTTGACGACATCGGCGGCCGATACCCCCTCGCCCGACATGCGCATGTCGAGCGGCCCGTTCTTCTGGAAGGAGAAGCCGCGCTCGGCCTCGTCGATCTGCATGGAGGAAACGCCGATGTCGAGTACGACGCCGTCGAGCCCGCCTTCGGGCGCAAACCGATCGAGAGCCGAGAACTGGGTGTGATGGAGCGTCAGGCGGTCGCCATAGGCCGTCAGCATGTCTTTCGCCGCGGCAATGGCTGTCGGGTCGCGATCGAGACCGATAACCGTTGCGCCGGCATCAAGCAGCGCCCTGGAATAGCCGCCGGCGCCGAACGTGCCGTCGAGAATGACCTTGCCGGGTGCCGGTGCAAGCGCACCCAGCACCTCGGCAAGCATGACCGGAATGTGGCGAACCGGTCCGCCATTGGCATCCGCGCTGCCAAGTGTCCCCGACATTCCGCATCCTCGTCCGTTTACCCGCCGGCACGCGGCCTCGAACGCGCCCTGCGCGCCTCGGCCTGCGCCTCCTGAAAGGCCTGCGGCTCCCAAAGCTGGAAGTGGTCCGCACGACCCACGAAAGTGACCTCCCTGTCGATGCCGGTGAAGTCGCGAATGAAATCCGTGATCATCAGCCGCCCCTCGGCATCGAGTTTGGCAAACACGCCGCCGCCATGGATCAGCAGCGACATGCTGTTTGCTTCTGCCGAGAACGGGTCCTCCTGATCGATCTGCCGTTCGAAACGGTCGAGAAGATCGGGACCGCCGATGGAGATGGCGGGGAAGATGAAATCCTGGAAGCAGTAGAGCTCCGCAATCTTTCGTTCCGCGAGCACAGTGCGGAAGACCGCAGGCACCGAGACCCTCCCCTTCGCATCGATCTTCTTGGTCGCATTGGAAAGAAACCGGTTCATGACGCAAACCCACCGAAGACCCTGGCGGCCTCCGTTCGACAGCCCACTCCAAAAAAGACACAAGAAACCCGTTTCGCCCAAAGGGCGAATTCAGCATGAAATACAAAGACTTAGAACTGATTTGCCGCCCAAATGCCGCAGACGGCGAACTCTTGGTTAATGGGATAACATGGGCAGAATTGGGCGTCAATGGGACAACCTGCTATTAGCCGTGCCGGAAAACCGCTTCAAACCGCCAATCTACCAGCCGGCTGTTAATGAAAGCTTTCCGTCGCAACCGACTGAAAATATTAGAGTTATTTGATAAGACGCGGAGCTTGCGACAGACGCGTGGCGCGCCTGCCCAAAACGGACCAAAGAGGAGAAGAAAGACCAGTTGGCCTGTAAGCCGGGTTCTGTATGGCTCTTGCGGTTTCCCGCAGAACGTGGCGGCCATTCATCTGGGACAGCGCTTGCGCGCTGCCTCTCGCAACCCACCCGGATGACCGGCCTGGAAACAGGCTGGCGTCAAGCGCCGCGTCATCCCTATTCGGTTTTGCTCCCGGTGAGGTTTACCGTGCCGCCATGCGTTGCCGCCGGCGCGGTGGGCTCTTACCCCACCCTTTCACCCTTACCCTGCGACAAGGCAGGGCGGTTTGCTTTCTGTGGCACTGTCTCTGGGGTCGCCCCCGCCGGACTTTCTCCGGCACCGTGTTTCCGTGGAGCCCGGACTTTCCTCACC
>NZ_CFHTCS010000396.1:0-3785 GCF_984369615.1 Martelella sp.
TACAGACATGTGAAGTCAACATTGGACAGGAGTTTTTCACCAACTTTGCTGATGTGTGTCCTTCATTGGTAGCGCTTCGGCGAGAGCTGGCTTCGGCCAAAGCAATGGAAACAAGCACTGGCGACGAAGGCCACGTTCGTCTCTGCCGTCCACGCTGCGCTCGAGGTGATCCACGGCGTCTCGCTCGACATTCAGGATGGCGAATTCGTGGCCCTTGTCGGTCCGTCCGGCTGCGGCAAGTCCACGCTGTTGCGCATGATCGCGGGGCTGGAGGAAATTACCGGCGGGGACATTTCCATCGGCGGCGAGATCGTCAACGACCTGACGCCGCGCGAGCGCAACATCGCCATGGTGTTCCAGTCCTATGCGCTCTATCCGCACATGACGGTGGCTGAAAACATGGGCTTCAACCTGCGCCTTGCCAAGCGTCCCAAGGCGGAGATCGAGGAACGGGTAGGGGAGGCGGCGCGCATGCTTGACCTGACGGCGCTTCTTGACCGCAAGCCCTCGCAGCTCTCCGGCGGCCAGCGCCAGCGCGTTGCCATGGGCCGCGCCGTGGTGCGCAATCCGGCCGTCTTCCTGTTTGACGAGCCGCTGTCGAACCTCGACGCCAAGCTTCGGGTGCAGATGCGTTCGGAGATCAAGACGCTGCACCAGCGCGTCGAGACCACTTCCATTTATGTCACCCACGACCAGATCGAGGCGATGACGCTCGCCGACCGCGTGGTGGTCCTGAACAAGGGGCATATCGAGCAGCAGGGCACGCCGCTCGAACTCTACAAGAAACCGGCGAACCTGTTTGTTGCCGCCTTCATCGGCTCGCCGGCGATGAACCTTCTGCCGGCGATCATCGAGGCGGACGAGGGCGTGCCCTCGGTGCGCTTTTCCGATGGCACGCTGCTGCCGATCTCGAAGAGCCACCACGGCATCGCCCGCGGCCAGAAGGTGACGGTGGGACTTCGCCCCGAACATCTGAACCCGGATATCGGCAATGGCGCGGTGATCAAGGGGACCGCGCTTCTGGTGGAACCGACCGGCGCACAGAGCCATGTCGTTTTCGAGCTTGGCGGCCAGCAGGTCACCGCGATCATCGATGGCGAGCGCGAGATCCATCACGACGACCCGTTCGAGGCGAAGATCGATCCCGAACGGGTTCACATTTTCGATGCGGAAACCGGCGCTGCGCTTTGAGCGCAGGGCGGCTTACGGCTGCCAGCCGACAATACCCTTGATTTCGAGGAAATCGTCGATCGCCCAGTCGGCATATTCGCGGCCGTTGCCGGACTGCTTGTAGCCGCCAAAGGGGGCCATCGTGTCCCAGTCGGGATAGTTGAGATAGACCGATCCCGCGCGGATGCGCCGGGCAACGGCCCGGGCATGTTCGAGATTGCCCGACTGGACATAGGCGCCAAGCCCGTAAACCGTGTCATTGGCGATTTCGACGGCCTCGTCCTCGTCCTCATAGGGAAGGATTGACAGCACGGGCCCGAAGATTTCCTCGCGCGCGATCGTCATGTCGTTCTTCACATGGGCGAAAACCGTGGGGCGGACATAATAGCCGCGCTCAAGGCCTTCCGGCTTGCCGGGGCCGCCCGTGACCAGCGTCGCGCCTTCGGCAATGCCCGTCTCGATCAGGCGCTGGATCTTGTCATATTGCTGTTTCGAGACCACCGGGCCAAGCATGCTCGTCTCCGCGCGCGGATCGCCGGTGACATGGCTCTCGGCCGCTGCCCTGGCGTAGGCCAGCGCCTCGTCGTGGCGGTCGGCGGGCACCAGCATGCGGGTGGGTGCATCGCAGGACTGGCCGGAATTCTCAAAGCAGGAGGCGACGCCGGAGCGTACGGCCGCTTCAAGATCGGCATCGGGCAGGATGATGTTCGGGGACTTGCCGCCGAGTTCCTGCGCCACGCGCTTGACGGTATCGGCCGCCGTCTTGGCAACGATGATGCCGGCGCGGGTGGACCCGGTGAAGGACACCATATCGACGTCCTTGTGGCCGGACATGACCTGGCCGACATCGGGCCCGGTGCCCTGCACCATGTTATAGACCCCCTTCGGCGTGCCGGCCGCTTCCATCACCTCGGAGAAGATAACGCCGGAGATCGGCGCGATCTCGGAGGGTTTCAGCACCATGGTGCAGCCGGCGGCTATTGCCGGCGCCACCTTGCAGACGATCTGGTTCAGGGGCCAGTTCCAGGGCGTGATCAGCGCGCAGACGCCGATCGGCTCGCGCAGGATCATCGCCTTGCCGCGCGGCTTCTCGAACTCAAAATCCTCAAGCGCCCTGATCGTCGCTTCCAGGTGACCGCGCCCGGCGGCGGCCTGGGAGCCGCGGGCAAAGCCGATCGGCGCGCCCATTTCGCGGCTGACGGCCTCGGCAATATCGTCGTATCTGTCGTTATAGGCTTCAAGGATACGCCTGAGGAGGGCGAGCCGTTCGTCCTTCGTGGTCAGGCAAAAGGTTTCGAACGCCGCTCTGGCGGCGACCACCGCCCGGTCGACATCGCCAGCCGCGCCGATGGAGATGGACGTGAAGGCCTCCTCGGTGGCGGGGTTGATCACATCCAGCGTTTTCGGCGTGATCGGGTCCACCCAGGCGCCGTCGATGAAGAATTTGAGATTGTCGGTCATGGCCTCGCTCCCTGGCGTATCGGCCCGAAAATCGGAATTGATTTTCGGAAAGCACGATGCGCAGATTCAATAGGCTAGAGCGTCCTTTGTGCGTCCGAATGGACGCACGGCGCTCTAGAAAAATGCCTCGCCCGGACGAGGTGCCCGGACGCTTTGATGCGGTGTTGCTCCGGGATCGTCAGAGCGGCTCGCCGGACAGAAGCTTCGGCTTGTCGTGCATGGTCCGCCCGGCGGCTTCCTCGATGAAATAGCGCTTCAGGCCGGGCATGCGGTCCACGACCCCGAGGCCAAAATCGCGGGCGACACGCAGCGGGCCGATGTCATTGGAGAAAAGCCGGTTGAGGACGTCCGTGGTCATGCCCATGCGCACCGTATCGAAGCGGCGCCAGCGCTGATAGCGCTCCAGCGTATCCATGGCGCCGATGTCGAGCCCCATCCGGTCGGCCTCGACGATGGTTTCGGCCAGCGCCGCCACATCCTTGAAGCCGAGATTGAGGCCCTGGCCGGAAATCGGATGGATGCCGTGGGCGGCATCGCCGGCAAGCGCAAGGCGCGGCGCGATGAAGGCGCGCGACAGCGTGAGGCCAAGCGGGAAGGCTCGTCTGCCGCCGGCGAGCGAGAGCTTGCCGAGATGATGTCCGAAACGGCGCTCGAGCTCTACCTCGAACACCATGTCGTCGCTTTCGACCAGACGTTTGGCGTCGTCCGTGCGCTCGGTCCAGACCAGCGACGAACGGTTGCCCTTTAGCGGCAGGATGGCGAAGGGGCCGGCCGGCAGGAAATGTTCCTCCGCGCGGCCATTATGCGGGCGCTCATGGGAAACGGTGGTGACGATGCCGGACTGGCCGTAATCGAATTTCACCGTCTTGATGCCCGCCATGTCCCTGAGCCGCGAGCGCACGCCGTCGCAAGCGACGACGAGCCGCGTGGCGATCTCCTCGCCGCCGGCAAGCGTGATCCTTGCATGGCCGCCATTGTTCTCGAAGGCCGTGACGGCAGCCCCGTGGCGGATGGCAATACCGAGTTCGTCCGCCTTCTGCCGGAGGGCGCGGACCATGGAGACGTTCGGGATCATGTAGGCGAAGGGTTCATTCGTCGCGGCGCGGTCGGCAAAGGTCAGGAAGACCGGCTTCACCGGCTCGCCGGTCTTCGAA
>NZ_CFHTCS010000397.1:0-3774 GCF_984369615.1 Martelella sp.
CGAACGGCAAAGGTTTTTTCTATCCCCCGACCGTGCTGTCGAACGTCCCCGAAACCGCTGACTGCGTTCATGACGAAATTTTCGGTCCCGTCGCGGCGCTGCAGACCTTCAGCGACGAGGAAGACGTGATCCGGCGCGCCAATGACACCGAATACGGGCTGGTGGCTTATGTCTTCTCCGAGGACATGAAGCGCGCCATGCGGGTCTGCGAACGGCTGGAATACGGCATGGTCGGTCTCAATCGCGGCCTCGTCTCCGATCCGGCGGCCCCCTTCGGCGGGGTCAAGCAGTCCGGGCTCGGGCGCGAGGGCGGGCATGAAGGCATGCTCGAATTCATGGAAACCCAGTATATCTCGGCGGAATGGTGACATGAGCGACAAGGATTTCATCGCAAGCCCGGCCGTGGTGGCCTATGCCGGACGCAAGGGCATCGACCTTTCCGATGTTGCGCGAAAATCGGGTCGCACCAATCTGGCGCGCGAGGATGTCGACCAGCATATGGATGGCTCCGCGCCAACTGGCCCAAGCGCCGGCGAGGGGGATCAGAGATACTGGGATGTCGACCACGCCGCCTTCGGCCCGGTTACAGAGGAGCCGGTGAGCCGGATCGCGAGCCTTGCCGCCGACAACCTTTCAGCCGCCAACCGGACAATCCCGCAGGTCACCCATCACGATCGCGCCGACATGCGCGCGCTCGAAGCCTTTCGCACGAGCCTCAAGGCGGAAGCTTCGGCCAAAGGGCTGAGGCTCACCGCGCTTGCCTTTCACATCAAGGCGCTGGCGCTCACCCTCAAAGCCTTTCCGCTGTTCAATTCATCGCTGTCGGCAGACGGCAAGGTGTTGATCCGGAAAGACTATTGCCACATCGGCGTCGCCGTCGACACGCCGCACGGGCTGATGGTGCCGGTGATCCGCGATGCGGACCGCAAGGGCCTGTGGCAGATCTCCGCCGAGATTGCCGACCTGGCGAAGAGGGCCGGCGACCGCAAGCTTCGGCCTGACGAAATGGGCGGGGCGTCGATGTCCGTTTCCAATCTCGGCGGCATCGGCGGCACGGCCTTCACGCCGCTCGTCAACCCGCCGGAAGTGGCCATTCTCGGCATCATGCGGGCCGAGACCGTTCCGGTCTGGGAGAACGAGGCCTGGCAGCCTGTGCTGATGGCGCCGCTTGACCTTTCCTATGATCACCGGGTGATCAACGGCGCCGATGCCGCGCGGTTCCTCTGCCATTATGCCCGGCTTCTTGCCGATCCGCGCCGGATGCTCTTTGCCTGAGGCGGGGGAGGCATGAGCCTGTCCGGCGATGAAGGGGCATGGCGCGGGCGCGCCGAATGATCCTGCCAAGGGGATTGTCTGGCGGGCCGGTCGTGTGGCTCAATACGCTCGGCGGATCGAGGCGGGGCCGGTGATTCTCTCCTGCCGGACGCGTCAAATGTTCCTTGGGAGGCGAGCGTGCCTGTAGATACGAATGAATTCAAGGCCGCGCTGAGGCGCGGTGAACAGAAGATCGGCCTGTGGCTCGGTCTCGGCGAGGCGACGACCGCGGAGCTTTGCGCCCAGGCCGGTTTCGACTGGCTGCTGGTCGATGGCGAGCACGGGCCGAACGATCTCCGCTCGATCCTCGATCAGTTGCGCGCACTGGCAGCCTTCGATCCGGCTGTGGTGGTGCGTCCGCCCTCGGATGACCGGGCGCTCATGAAACAGTATCTGGATATCGGCGTGCGCAATTTCCTGGTGCCGATGATCGAAAGCGGCGCGCAGGCTTCGGAGGTCGTGCGCTCTGTGCGCTATCCGCCAAAGGGTGCGCGCGGCATAGGGGCAGCTCTTGCCCGCGCCTCGCTCTACGATACCGTCTCCGACTATCTCTCCACGGCGAGCGACGAAATCTGCGTGCTGGTGCAGGTCGAAAGCCGCGCGGGGATCGCAGCGCTTGACGACATCCTGGCCACCGAGGGCGTCGACGGCGTCTTCGTCGGCCCTTCCGATCTGGCTGCCGACATGGGCTTTCCCGGACAGGTCGGCGCGGCGGAAGTGCAGGAGACGGTCATCGATGCGCTGGAACGCATCAAGGCATCGGACAAGGCCGCCGGCATTCTCATCGGCGATGCGGAACTCACGAAGAAATACCAGAAGATGGGGATCGAATTCCTCGCCGTGGGCACCGATGTCGGCGTCTTCATGACGGGGCTCAAGGCGCTGCGCCGGCAATTCTGAGGAGCCGTTTCCGCCGGATGCCTTTGCGGCATTCGGTTCACCCGGATCGGCCTGGTCGGGCCCGGGCCGGCTTAACCCTTGCCACGCGGGGTCTCAGCCCGGCCGCGCACGGCCCTTGAAGTGTTTGGCAAGCAGGAACATCTCGACCGACTCCGAACGGGAGGCCGCGGGCTTGACGTGGACCACCTGCCGGAAGTTCTGCTTCAGCATGGTCAGGAGGTCGTGTTCGGCGCCGCCCTGGAAGGTCTTGGCGAGGAAGTGACCGCCCTCGGCCAGCGTTTCGACGGCGAAATGCGCCGCGACTTCGCAAAGATGCATCGTGCGCAGGTGATCCGTTCGCTTGTGGCCCGTGGTCGGCGCGGCCATGTCGGAGATCACGAGATCGGGCGGGCCGTCGAGCGCCGCGCGCAGGAGCGTTGGCGCCGCGTCGTCGAGAAAGTCCATCTCGAAGAACTTGACGCCGGGAACGGGCGCCATCTCAAGAAAGTCGATCGCGGCAACGCGGACGTCGGTATCCGTCGAATCGGTCACCTTGGCGGCGATCTGCGACCAGCTTCCAGGCGCCGCGCCAAGATCGATGATCCGGCGTGCGCCCTTCAGGATATGGTGCTTCTCGTCTATCTCGAGCAGCTTGTAGGCGGCGCGCGCCCTGAAACCCTCGGTCTTCGCCCGCTGGACGTAAGGGTCGTTGATATGCCGCTCGATCCAGCGCCGCGAAGAGGCCTTCAGCTTGGTCTTCTTGACCTTCTGGCCGATCTTGCGGCCCGTGCGGACCGGTTTTGCAGGTTGTCTGGCCATGGTCAGTCCTTGTTGTCGTTGCGGGGCGGGCGATTGAAGCCGCCCCGGCGTCTTTTCGAGCGCCACACGCCGTCGCGCATCATCATGTCGGTCAGAATGCCCTCGCGCAGGCCCCGGTCGGCAACCCGCATGCGCTGCGCCGGCCAGCGGCGGCGGATCGCTTCCAGAATGGCGCAGCCCGCGAGCACCAGATCGGCCCGGTCCGGACCGATGCAGGGATTGGCCGCCCGTCCCGCGAAATCCCAGGAGAGCAGCTTTTCCTGCATCGCGGTGACCTCGTCGTCGGAGAGCCAGATGCCGTCGACCTTGCGCCGGTCATAGCGCGGCAGGTCGAGGTGGACTCCGGCAAGCGTCGTGACCGTTCCGGACGTGCCGATCAGGTGGAACCCGTCGTCATCGGCCCCGCCCTCGACCTCCGGGCAGTGGAAATCGCCAAGCAGTGCGGTGACTTCCGCCACCATATCCTCGAAGATCGCCGGCGTGACATGATGCCCGCCGTAGCGTTCAGACAGTGTCACGACGCCGACCGGCAGCGATGTCCAGTGCGAGATATGGTTGGCGATGCGCGGGGAGCGGTTCTCGCCAAGCCTGATGACGGCGATCTCGGAGGAGCCGCCGCCGATATCGAAAAGCACTGCAGCGCGCGTCTCCCTGCCGATCAGAGAGGCGCAGCTGGAAACGGCCAGGCGCGCCTCGGTTTCGCGGTTGATGACCTCGAGTTCGAGGCCCGTCTCGCTTCGCACCCGCTTCAGGAAGGCGTCG
>NZ_CFHTCS010000398.1:0-3771 GCF_984369615.1 Martelella sp.
TTTCGAAACCGAGGTGAAGACGGTGCGCGCCCACCGCAAGAAACGCGGACTGAAGCATGTGATCTGGCTTGGCCTCGCGCGCTAATTCGCAAGGCGCGTGGCGGGCAGAAAGCGCTGCCGGGCTGTTGACCCGTTCGCCGATCTTAACCATACAGTGTAGAAGGCATGCCATTGTCCGCAGCGTGCGCTGAGACCAAACGGGACGTTGCTCTTTCATGGAAGGCAAACTGAGACGCATTCTCCGCTTCATGGAACTGACCGACGTGTTTTTCGCGGTATTCGATGAAGAAGACAGGCTGCTCTTCGCCAACCGTAAGTACCGGGAAACCTTCTTTCTCGAAGAGGAGGAACATCCGTACTGGCCCGATCTGATGCGCCGCAATTTCCATGCACGCCGCGGCACGGTGATCTCCAGCCCCGATTTCGAGCTCTGGCTGAAGGGCACGCTGTCGAGGCGCGGCAAGGTGCCGTTCCGCGCCTTCGAGACCGACGTGCATGACGGCACCTGGCTGTGGATGACGGAAACGGTGGACGAGGACGGGTGGATGCTATGCCTTGCAAGCGACATCACGCCGCTTCGCGCGCAGGGGCGGACGCTGCGGCAGGAACGCGACATCGCGCTCAGGTCCTCGCTGACGGACGATCTGACGGGCATCGCCAATCGCCGTTTCCTGATGGAGCGGCTTGTCGACATGATCGAGCGCGAGGCGGAGACGACAGGGAGCCCGCCAGGTTGTTTCGCCATCCTGGATGTCGACAACTTCAAGCAGGTCAATGACCGCTTTGGCCACGCTTACGGCGACCGCCTGCTGGTCGGCTTCGCCCAGAAAATCTCGACGCTGGTCCGGCGCATCGACTGTTTCGGCCGCCTCGGCGGCGAGGAGTTCGGTCTCGTCCTGCCGCGCATGACGCCGCCGGAGGCCGCAGGCGCGGTCGAGACGATGCTGGAGGCGGTGAGCGCGCTCAGGCCGTTTTCCGAACACCCGGATTTCAGCTATTCCTTTTCCGCCGGCATTGCGCCCGCAACCTGCCGCGAGGATCAGGCCGATCTCTATGCCCGCGCCGACGCGGCGCTCTACAAGGCGAAGCGCGCCGGGAAGAACAGGGTCTGTCTTTCCGATTGAGGGCGTTATGAAGGGGCTTCGCCTGTCCGTCCGCGGCGAAGGAAATTGACCTTCGTGCGCGTCGCGGTTACATAAAGCCCGCGCGGGACGACCTGCGTCTTCTGTCACAATCCGGGACGGCCCGGCCACTCTTGATCAAAAGGAGGGCCGTGTCATGGCCTGGTTCATGCTTGCAATCGCCGGCGTTCTTGAAATCGTCTGGGCTTTCTCGATGAAAAAGTCCGCAGGCTTCACCCTTCCCGGTCCCACGCTCGTCACCGTCGTCGCGGCCGCTGCAAGCTTCGCGCTGCTGTCGGTTTCCATGCGCGCGCTGCCGCTCGGCACGGCTTATACGATCTGGACCGGCATCGGCGCCGTCGGCGCGTTCGCCATCGGAGTTGCGGTTCTCGGCGAAGCGGCGACGCCGGGCAGGCTCATTGCGGCGGCGTTGATCATTTCCGGAATCGTGGTGATGAAGCTGTCGGAAGGGTAGGCCACCGTGGCCGGATGCCGGTTTCCTTTGCCCGCTTCCGCGATCGCGGCTCTTTCGCGCGGCTGCCGTCGCGTCAGCGGTTCACTTCGAACTCGCCTTCGACATAGTCGAGCGCCGGCCTGCGGAAACCCATCGCCGCCCAGGCGGCCATGAGGCGAAAGAAGAAAGACGCCGAATAGGTCTTCAGGTTCGGCACGTCGTCCGGCGGCGATGACGGATCGTCGAGCGTGCCGGCCATTGTTCTCAACTGCAGCGGGGGCAGGGCGCCCTCCGGCCAGAGGACGCCGTAGAGGTCGACCCAGTGGCCGACCGTGACGTCGAGCAGGACCGGCGTGTTGCAGCAGACCGCGACGGCGCGCCGGGTCCTTGTCCTGTCGTTCAGCCGGAACGCACGCAGGTTCTCTGCGCCCCTTATGCAGCGCACCCGGTCCTTGCGGTAGACTTCCATGCGCGTGCCGCCCGACGCTTCCCGCAGGCGCGGAGCCCCGGGAAGGCCTTCCATGATTTCGGCGGCTGTCCGGCATGAGCTGCACAGGCATTCGGCGCTCATGATCGGCGCGTCCTCCGCCTCCATGACCACGCCGCCACAGCGGCATTGCACCCTCACTGTCCTTGCCATCGGCACGCCTCCTTTCCTCCGGGATGCCGGGCTACTGCCTGTTCCTCAGCGCATCGCGGATTTCGAGCAGCACGTCCAGTTCGCTCGGGCCGGGCGGCGGGGCCGCTGCGGCTTCGGCTTCCGCCTGCTTCTTCGCCTTGCGTTCGGCTGCGGCGCGCACGCGGTTGATGGTCTTGACCAGCAGGAAGACGACGAAGGCAATGATGAGGAAGTTGATGACGGAGGTGACGAAGGCGCCATAGGCGAAGATCGCCGCGCTCGAATCGCGCGCGTCGGCCAGGCTCGCGCCATCGGGAACCGTGCCGTTCATCACGAAATACATGTCTGAAAAATCGATGCCGCCGATGATCAGCCCGATGATCGGGTCAATGATGTCGGCCACCAGCGAGCGGACGATCGCGGTGAACGCCGCGCCGACGATAATGCCGACGGCCATGTCCACGACATTGCCTCTCGCAATGAAATCCCTGAATTCCTTGAGCATGAAACCTCCATCCTTGCCGATCTCGTCCGCTGCGGGAGGACAAGGTTAGGCGATTGCGCGGGAAGGTTCCATACGCTCCGGGTTGAAAGGGGAATTCGAGCCGCCTATTCCACAGGCTCCTCGACGTCTGCCCGTTCCCAGCCCTTGCCCGTCAGGTGCTCCTGCGGCCGGAAGCGCTTCTTGTAGTCCATTTTCCGCGAGCCTTTGACCCAGTAACCGAGATAGACGTAGGGAAGGCTGAGCCTTCTGGCGCGCGAGACATGATCGACGATCATGTAGCTGCCGAGAGAGCGTTTCACATAGGCCGGGTTGAAGAAGGAATAGACCATCGACAGCCCGTCAACAAGGATATCGGACAGCGCCACGGCAACGAGCTCGCCCTCTTCGCCGAGACGGCCGGTTGAAACGCGGTATTCGAACAGCCGCGTCTCCACATGGGTTTCCTCGACCATCACCGCGTAATCGTCGATCGTCATGTCGGCCATGCCGCCGCGCTGGTGGCGGCTGTCGAGATAGGTGCGGAACAGGTCATACTGCTCGGCCGTGGCGATGGCCGGGCGTTCCGTCGTCACGAGGTCGCTGTTGCGGGAACATATCTTGCGCAGGGAGCGCGGCGTCTCGAACTCCCCGGCCACGATCCTGACGGAAACGCAGGCGCGGCAGTTCTCGCAGGCCGGCCGGTAGGCGATGTTCTGCGAGCGCCGGAAGCCGCCCTGGGTGAGAAGGTCGTTCATCTCGTTGGCGCGCGGCCCGACGAGATGGGTAAAGACCTTGCGCTCGCGCTCGGCCTCCAGATAGGGGCACTGCGCCGGCGCGGTCAGGTAAAACTGCGGTGAAAGCGTGGCTTGCGTGTTCATGACCGGCACAACATGCGTTGGACAATTGACCCTAGCATGGCGCAATCGGAAAAAAGGTCAACCGTGCCCGGTATGCTTCACATCGCTTCCTCGCGCACCACCACGGCGCCGACGAGGAAATCATGCAGCAGGCGCTTGCGGTCGGTAAAAAGGCCGACCAGCAGGACGAGCGGCGTCAGCACCGAGTTGAACAGCCAGAACAGCGCCAGATGCAC
>NZ_CFHTCS010000399.1:0-3741 GCF_984369615.1 Martelella sp.
TATAGGCGGAGATGAACAGCGACACGCCGACGATCGCGCGCAGGAACTTGTTGATCGTCATGCCCTCGGGCAGGAACAGCGGCAGCATCACGCTCGCCATGAACAGGATCGTGATCAGCGGCACGCCGCGCACCACTTCGATGAACATGATCGAGAGCGTGCGCACCACCGGCAGTTTCGAGCGCCGCCCGAGCGCCAGCAGGATGCCGAACGGCAGCGATACCGCGATCGCGAAATAAGACAGGATCAGCGTCACCATCAGCCCGCCCCAGGCCGAGGTGTCGACCACCGGCAGGCCGAAGACGCCGCCATAAAGGATGAAGAAGGAGACGAAGGGCAACGCCAGGAACAGCAGAAACGCGTTCCATGCCTTGTACGGCGCCTTTGGCATCAGCATCGGGATCAGCAGGATGGTGAATACCGCGCCGACGAGGATCGGACGCCAGAGTTCGGGGTCCGGATACCGGCCGAATATGATCTGATCCATCTTGTTGCCGATGAAGGCCCAGCAGGCCCCGCTCCATCCGTCAGGCTTGACGCCGCCCTGGGCGATGGTGGCGCAGGCCGCGCGATCGGTCCCGGTCCAGGCGGCGTTGATGAACAGCCAGTCAACGATGGGCGGGATGGCCCAGACCAGAAAGATAATGGCAATGATGGTGAGGACCGTATCCTTGGGGGTGGCGAAAAGGTTGGCCCTCAGCCACTGGATTGCGGTGCCTTCTTTCTTCGGCGCAGGCTGCTGCGCCTGCATTTCCTTTCGGACATAAGCCACGTCTTGCGCCATCTTATCTCTCCACCAGGGCCATCTTGGCATTGAACCAGTTCATGAAGATCGATGTCAGGATCGACAGGGTGAGGTAGATGATCATCCAGATCGTCACGACCTCGACAGCCTGTCCGGTCTGGTTGAGGACCGTTTTGCCGACGGCGACGATATCGGCGTAGCCGATCGCGACGGCGAGCGACGAGTTCTTGGTCAGGCTCAGATATTCGGATGTCAGCGGCGGAATGATGATCCGCATCGCCTGGGGCACGACGATGAGCCGGGTGACCTTGCGGGGATGCAGGCCGAGGGCCGATGCAGCCTCCGTCTGGCCCTTGGCAACGCCCAGAATGCCGCCGCGGATCGTCTCCGCCATGAAGGCTGCGGTATAGAGCGAGAGCGCCAGATAGAGCGACATGAATTCCGGACCGATCACGGCGCCGCCTGCAAGGTTGAAGCGGCCCTTGACCGGAATGTCGAAGGTGATGGGCATGCCGGCGGCGAAATAGGCGCCAAGCGGCAGCAGGATCAGGATGGCGATGGCGGTTCTGACAACCGGAAACTGCTGGCCCGTGGCCATCTGGCGGCGCCTGGCCCAGCTGGCAATGCCGATGACGGCGGCAATCGCCACAATAAGTGCGGCGGCCATCAGCCAGGAACCGGGCCCGAAGATGGGGGTGGGAAAGGCCAGACCGCGATTGTTGAGATAGATGTCGAACGGCAGGGCGAGCGAGTCGCGCGCCGAAGGCAGCAATGACAGAACGCCGGTGTAGAAGAAGAAGATGACGAGCAGTGGCGGAATATTGCGGAATATCTCGACATAGATCTCGCTCAGTCTGGCGATCAGCCAGTTCGAGGAAAGCCGTCCGATCCCCACGATAAAGCCGACGATTGTCGCGGTGATGATGCCCGCCACCGAGACGATGACCGTATTGATGATGCCGACGACAAGCGCCCGGCCATAGGTCATGTCGTTGTTGTAGGCGATCGGCGTCTGCGCGATGTCGAAGCCGGCGCGACTGTCGAGAAAGCTGAAACCGGATGCGATGCCGGCGTTCTGAAGGTTCGTGATGGTGTTGTCTGCGACCCACCAGACAAATCCGACGACCAGAATGACCGTCACCAACTGGTAGACGAAACCTCTGACGGCGGGATTGTATAGAAGTGCGGCAACCCGCGACTCCCCAAAGGAAGCGTTGCTTGTCGTGTCAGCCATGTGTTCCCCGGTTACCGGAAAGTTGTTGCCCGAAAGGGTTCTTGTTCTTGTCGGCGCATGGCGGGTTTCCGCCATGCGCCCGTTTTCAGATTGTCAACAACTTGCCTTAGCGGATCGGCGGACCGTACTGCAGGCCGCCATCGGTCCACAGGGCGTTCAGGCCGCGATCGATCTTCAGCGGGCTTCCCGCGCCGACGGTCTTGTCGAAGACTTCGCCATAATTGCCGACGAGCTTGACGACGTTGTAGGCCCACTTCTCGTCGAGACCGAGGTCGGCGCCGAGCTTGCTGTCGGTTTCAGTGCCGAGAAGGCGCTTGATCCCCGGGTTGTCGGAGGTTTCGACCATTTCGTCGATGTTTTCCGAGGTGATGCCGAATTCTTCGGCGTTCAGCATCGCGTAGTGGACCCACGATACGATATCGCCCCACTGGTCATCGCCCTGGCGGACCGCCGGCCCGAGCGGCTCTTTCGAGATGATCTCCGGCAGGATCACGTAGTTGTCCGGATCGGTCAGCGTCAGGCGGATCGCGTAAAGGCCCGACTGGTCGGTGGTGTAAACGTCGCAACGGCCCTGGTTGAAGGCGTTGTTGACGTCCTCGAGCTGTTCGTAAACGACCGGGTTGTAGTCCATGCCGTTGGCCGAGAAGTAGTCGGCGAGGTTGAGCTCGGTGGTGGTGCCGGACTGCACGCACACGGCGGCGCCGGAAAGCTCCTTGGCCGACGAGACGCCGAGATCCTTCGGCACCATGAAGCCCTGGCCGTCATAATAGTTGACGGTGCGGAAATCGAGGCCGAGCGAGGTGTCGCGCGACAGCGTCCAGGTCGTGTTGCGGCTCAGCACGTCGACTTCGCCGGACTGCAGCGCCGGGAAACGGTCGGTGGCCGTCAGGGCCACGAAATTCACCTTGTCCGGGTCGCCGAAGATGGCGGCGGCGATGGCCCGGCAATATTCGACGTCCAGACCGGACCAGTTCCCCTCGTTGTCGGGCGCGGAAAAGCCTTGCAGGCCTGTGCTGACGCCGCAAGTCAGACTTCCCTTTGACTTCACGTCGTCAAGTGTCGCGGCCGCGGCGCCCTGGGCGCCAAGACCCAAGACCACTGCGCCGACCGCGGCAGACAGAATCGTCTTTTTCATTTTCCCAACCTTTGTTTATCGTTAAAACTTGAAGTTGTCCCTTTGGCCGTAGCCTACGGTCAAGCAGCGACAACTGCCCGCAAACCCCTCGGTGCGAGCATGAGTATCTCAGTCGTAATTTTCCAGATGGTCAATACTCGCCTCCGAAAAATGGTCTGATTTTGTGAAAAACGTCCGTTTTCGTTCAAAAAATGGGCAAGGCGGCAAATTATGGGCAATTTTATGCTGGTAATTCGGGCAGGGTTTCCTTTCATTAGTCTAATCCTTTAGTCGTAATTTGGTTTTCCTCTTTGCGGCTTGACCGGCCGGAAACGACGATTCAAAACAGGCGCGCGACTGCACCGTCCTCAACTCAGCGGAACATGATCATGGCTTCTCAAAAGACCGCCGGCAAAAAGGCCGGAGACAACACCATTCTCGCTCACACGGGCCATGATCCGGGATCGTTCCACGGTTTCGTCAATCCGCCGGTCGTGCACGCCTCGACGGTGCTGTTTCCGGATGCGAAAACGGCTGTCGGCGGTTCGCAGAAATACACCTACGGAACCCATGGCACGCCGACGACGGACGCGCTCTGCGCGGCGCTGAACGAGATCGAGAACGCCGCCGGGACGCTGCTTTACCCCT
>NZ_CFHTCS010000400.1:0-3732 GCF_984369615.1 Martelella sp.
CTCATTGATTTCTGCTGCTCTGCGTGCTATATACTGGTCACTGACCCAGAAAACGGCAGATTTGCCTTAAAGCCCAAGAAAGCAATCAACCCTAGCGTCGACAAAATCATTCGAAGTGCGGATGCCTTTCGGAACAAGGAATTCGTCGCGCTTTTCGTTGTCCGTTTGATGGTTACAGTGGGTGTGGCCCTCCAAACCGTCCCACCCGCCGGATCATGCATGTCCGGGACCGGCGCCCGCCGGATGCGTAACAGGGAGTTTTTAAAAGCCTATGACAGTACAACAGAAAAAGTCTGCCGGCCGCCATGGTTTCAAGACCGGTGAGTCCATCGTCTACCCCGCTCACGGCGTTGGTACGATCAACGCGATCGAGGAGCAGGAAGTGGCCGGCATGAAGCTCGAGCTTTTTGTCATCGATTTCGACAAGGACAAGATGCGCCTGAAGGTGCCGGTTGCCAAGGCCATGAGCATCGGCATGCGCAAGCTGTCGGAGACCGATTTCGTCGAGCGCGCTTTGAAAGTTGTGCAGGGCAAGGCCCGCGTGAAGCGCACCATGTGGTCGCGCCGCGCCCAGGAGTATGACGCCAAGATCAATTCCGGCGATCTGATTTCGATTGCGGAGGTCGTTCGTGATCTCTTCCGCGCCGATACCCAGCCCGAGCAGTCCTATTCCGAGCGCCAGCTTTACGAGGCGGCGCTTGACCGCATGGCGCGCGAGATCGCTGCCGTCAACAAGTTGTCGGAAACCGAGGCTGTCCGCCTCATCGAGACGCATCTTGCCAAGGGTCCCAAGCGCGGCAAGGGCGCGGATGAAGAGGACGACGCCCGCGAAGAGGCGGCCTGAGGTTTTTCGAACAGGCCTTGAACGAATGAGAAAAATCCGGCCCTGGTGGCCGGATTTTTTGCGTTTTGGCCGCCCTTCACGTTTTTGTGCGCGAAAACCTGCCGCCGGCGGTGAACCAAATGGCCGCCCGGCGCGTTTGCATGGCTGAGGAGTGCTGGGGCGGTTGCGGTTCTGACCGGGCCACCCGGTGCTCATGGCCTTGATCGTCTTGCCTTTTCGGGAGTGATGCCATGAATGTCGACGCACAGGATCACCGCATAGCCAGCGCAGCGATGGCCGCGCCCTATCTGACCCGCGAACAGGAAACGGAACTGGCGGCGCGGTGGCGCAGCAGCGACGACAGCAACGCCCGAAACGATATCGCCATGGCGCATCTCAGGCTGGTGGTCGCCATGGCCGGCAAGTTTCGCGGCTTCGGCCTTCCCAAGTCCGATCTGGTGCAGGAAGGCTATGTCGGCCTTCTTGAGGCGGCGGCCCGGTTCGATCACGAGCGCGGCGTCCGCTTCTCGACCTATGCCAGCTGGTGGGTGCGCGCCTCGATGCAGGATTATGTGCTGCGCAACTGGTCGATCGTACGCGGCGGCACAAGTTCCAGCCAGAAGGCGCTGTTTTTCAAACTGCGTCGCCTGCGCGCCAAGATTGCCGCGCGCGACCGCGGGATGAGCTCGCAGTCGATCTACGAGGAAATCGCAAAGAGCCTCGGCGTTCCGGTCTCGGATGTTCAGGTGATGGACGCGCGGCTTTCCGGCAACGACGCCTCACTGCAGGCCCCGGTCGGCGGCGAGGGCGAAGAGGGCACCGAACGCATCGATCTTCTGGTCTGCGACCAGCCGCTGCCGGAGGAGCAGGTCTCCGGCATGATCGACGGCGAGCGCCTGAGCGCCAGGCTCAAGCGCGCGCTCTCCAAGCTGTCTCCGCGAGAAAACCGGGTGATCCGCGCCCGCAAGCTGGCCGAAGACGGCGCGACGCTCGCCGAGCTCGGCGCCGAACTCGGCATCTCGAAGGAGCGGGTGCGCCAGATTGAAACGCGCGCGCTGGAAAAGCTGAAATCGGCGATGACCGCCGATAGCGGCATGATCGCCGTTACGGCCTGAGATTTCCGCGCCTATTGCGAAACGATCTTCACGTCCTGGCCGACCGAAAGGGTTGCGCCGGGGCCAAGCGCGTTCAGAACCCTGAAGAGCGCCAGCTTGCGGCTTGTCCCCATCATCTTGGCCGAGAGGCTCGCCATCGTATCGCCGGGCTGAACCTTGACGATCCGGATTCTGAGCGGCTTCAGGGCGGCAAGCTCCTGCGGCGACATCTTGTGGAAGGATGCGCGGACCGCGCCGGCAATGTCCTCCAGATAGCCGCTTCCGCGCGGCGCCGCCGTCAGCAGCCTGTAGATCTCGTTGCCGTCGCGGATCACCGTCACATCGAAGGACCAGTCACCGGCGACCGCGTGGGCCGTTGCAGCCGGCATGCCGTTGACGCTCGTGGTCTCGACCGAGCCGGGCACGAGGCCGGTCACCCAGCCGCTCTGGATATAGTCCTGAAGGTCGCGGCGGCCCTTGGCCTTCACCCCGTCGAAACGGATCGCCACATCATTGGGGCCGGTCGCCACCACGGCATTGGCCTTGTCGGTCATGGAAAAGCCGGGGGGAACCTCAAAGGCGATCTGAAGCTTCGGATGATAGAAGTTGCGATCGCGGATATAGCCCTCGTCGGCATTGCTGCCATAGAGCAGGCCATTGATCCCGTTCAGAAAATAGTCGTGCCCAACCTCTTTTGCGCCGACATTGGCGTAGAGGGCGGCCTGCTCGTCGGCAAGCTGCACGCGGCGCGGCGTATTGGGGTGGCTTGAGAGAAAGTCGAGGCTCGCATCCTCGGCGCCGGCGGATTCATACTGGGCAAAGGCGGCCATGGAGCGCAGAAACCGCGCGGCAGCCGTCGGGTCGTAACCGGCTTCGGCCAGCATGCGGATGCCGATCGCGTCGGCCTCAAGCTCCTGCTGGCGCGAGAAGGCGGCAAGCCGCATCTTGCCGCGGGCGGCAATCTGCTCCACCCCGGGCGTATCGGGCAGAACCTCGGCGATCACTTCGTTGGAAATGGCCTCGGCCTCTTCGCGGCGCTGGCGCTCGATGCCGTGATTGGCGGTTACATGCGCCATTTCGTGTGACAGCACGGCCGCGATCTCCGAGGCGTCATTGGCAAGCGCCAGAAGACCCCGGGTGACGTAGAGATAGCCGCCGGGCAACGCGAATGCGTTGATGCTCGGCGAATTGAGGATGGTGATGCGGTATGTCTGCTGCGGATTTTCCGAGACCGCCGTCAGCGCGCCGGCAATACGGGCGACAAGCCGTTCGACCTGGGGATCGCGGTACTGCCCGCCATAGGTCTCCAGGATGCGCGGATGCTCGCGCGCGCCCATGGCGGCATTGGGATCGTTGCGGGTCAGCGCCTCGACGGTCTGCTCGTTGCCGCCCGTGTCCGGCACGATGAAATAGGTGTCGGTCGTCGTGCAGGCGGAGAGCGCAAGCATGGCGGCAAGGGCAAGCGCGGCACGATGCCTGCCGGTCCGGCGGCGGTCCGTCTGCAGGCGGCCAGGATTATTGTTCATGCTTGCTGCGCCTGTCAAAACGCGACCCTTGTCCGATATGTTCATGACGGCCGTCAAGCCGCTTCTCCACTGTCATATTTGGCGTTCGCGGCCGCAAGGGTCAATAGCGCACCGAAATCGCCTCATTCTCGATGACAAGGCGGTGATCGGCGATCTCTTCGACCTCGCCGGGCTCGTGCGAGACGATCATCACGGTATTGCCGGTTTCCGCGTGCAGTTCAAGCAGGAGCGCGCCCATTTCCCCGCGCATCTCCGGGTCGAGCGCGGCAAAGGGCTCGTCGAGCAGCAG
>NZ_CFHTCS010000401.1:0-3720 GCF_984369615.1 Martelella sp.
AGGCCTTCATCAGCCATCTGGAAGCGGTCACGGACGAGGCGCAGGAGGCTGAAGAACCCGCGATCGCCGAAAATGCCGAAAAGGACGACGCCGAGGAGCGGGCCGCCGAAAGGGCGCTGAAACACCGTTTCGACTTTCGCCGGATGATGGCCTATTCCTGGCGCGAGGCGCTGGAACTGCGCCGCGACCCGATCCGCGCCACCATGGCGATCATCGGCAGCGTCATTCTGCTGCTGGTGATCGGTTACGGCATCAATCTCGATATCGAAAACCTGAGCTATGCCACGCTTGACCGCGATCAGACCGTAACGAGCCGGGACCTGACGCTCGATATCTCCGGTTCGCGCTATTTCGATGAGAAAGCCCCGCTTGTCGATTATGCCGATATGGACAGGCGCATGCGCGACGGAGAAATCAGTTTCGCCATTGAAATCCCGCCGCATTTCGCCGCCGATCTGGCGCGCGGGCGCGATGTCGAGATCGGCGTCTGGCTGGACGGCTCGATGCCGCAGCGCGCATCGTCGGCCAGAGGCTATATTCAGGGCGTCTATGCCACATGGCTTACCCGCAAGATCGAGGAAGTCTACGGGGCGGGGGCGGCTGATCCGTCCTATTCGGTTGCCGCGCGCTATCGCTATAACCCGGATATCCGCAGCCTCGTCGCCATGGCGCCGGCGGTCATTCCGCTGCTGCTGCTGCTCATTCCCGCCATTCTCACCACGCTTTCCGTGGTACGGGAAAAGGAGCTGGGCTCGATCGTCAATTTCTATGTCACGCCGACGACGAGGCTGGAATTCCTGATTGGCAAACAGCTGCCCTATATCGTGCTTGCCATGTTCAATTTCGCCCTGCTGCTGGCAACCTCGCTGATGGTGTTTCAGGTGCCCTTTACCGGCAGCCTGTTCGCCTTTTCGCTGGCGGCGCTGATTTTCGTCACCATTTCCACCGGCATGGGCCTGCTGGTGTCGACCTTTACCAGCAGTCAGATCGCAGCCCTGTTCGCCACCGCTCTGATCACACTCATTCCGGCAATCCAGTATTCCGGCCTCATCGATCCGGTCAGCGCGCTTCAGGGCTTTGGCGCCATGATCGGCGAGGTCTATCCGGCCACCTATTTCGTGACGATATCGCGCGGAACCTTCACCAAGGCGCTCGGCCTTGCCGATCTTCAATCTGCCTTCGTGCCTCTTCTCATCGCCATTCCGGTTCTGACGATCGCCAGCACGCTTCTGCTCGGCAAGCAGGCGAGGTAGGTCATGCGGTTTTCCAATATCCTCCAGCTCGGCATCAAGGAATTACGGGGGCTTGGCCGCGACACGCTGATGATCATCCTGATCGTCTACGCCTTTTCGCTGTCCATCTACATGGAATCCTCGGCGATGCCGGAAACGCTCAACCGCGCGGCGATCGCGGTTGTCGACGAGGACCGCTCGGCGCTGTCGCAACGTATTGTCGATGCCTTCTATCCCCCCTATTTCATCGAGCCTGAAATCATCACCACCGCCGAGATGGACGCCCGGCTGGATAGCGGAACATCCACCTTCGTGCTCGATATCCCGACGAATTTCGAACGGGATGTGCTTGCCGGTCGAAAGCCGGAGCTGCAGCTCAATATCGACGCCACGCGCATGACGCAGGCCTTTACCGGCAACACCTACATCCAGCAGATCATCGACAACACCGTCAGCGAATATCTGAACGGCTTTCCCGGCGGCAGCGAAATTCCGGTCTCTCTCGATATCCGCGCCCGCTACAATCCGCAGCTCAGCCAGATGTGGTTCGGCTCGATCATCAACATCATCACCAGCATCACCATGCTGTCGATGATCCTTTCGGGCGCGGCGCTGATCCGCGAGCGCGAGCATGGCACGATCGAGCACCTTCTGGTGATGCCGGTCACGGCGCTTGAAATCGTGGTCAGCAAGATCTGGTCGATCGGCCTCGTTGTCCTCATGGCCGCGACGCTTTCCCTCGTGATTGTAGTTGAAGGCATTCTCGGCGTGCCCGTCAACGGCTCCATGCCGCTGTTCATGGCCGGCAGCGCGCTGATGCTGTTCGCGATGTGCTCGCTCGGCATTTTCCTGGCGACGGTGGCGGGCTCGATGCCGCAGTTCGGTCTGCTGCTGATGCTGGTGCTGCTGCCGCTGCAGGTGCTGTCCGGCGGACTGACGCCGCGCGAAAGCATGCCGCAATTCATTCAGGACATCATGCTGCTGGCGCCCAATACCCACTACGTGACGATGTCGCAGGCCATCCTGTTTCGCGGCGCGGGCTTCGATGTCGTCTGGCCGCAATTCGTCTGGCTGGCCGTCCTCGGGCTGGCGCTCTTTTCCATCGCGCTGCGCCGTTTCCGCGGGTTTCTGCAGTAATAGGTGCGTATCCGCTGCTATCGAAGCGCCGATAACTAAACTGGCTTTACGTATAATTGAACCATTTTGGCGCGAGCGGTTGACGAAATGGTTCTGAGAGAAGAGGGGCCTGCCGCCCTGTTGAGGTTGCTTGGCTAATCGGCTTCGCCAACCTAGGTGTCGACGGCTCGGTTTTCTCGCCGACCGGGTTGGCTGCTAGACTTCGTGGCATGCTATCCGTCGGATTGCCTAGCCGTATCACGATGCTTCATTGACGACGGAGTTGATGCTCAGTTCTACCACCGTGTCCCGAACAGGGAGGATGGAATGACGTTCGCGTTCGACGCGGTCGCGATCTATGGAGATCGAAGCGACATCGAAAGGCTTCGAGGCCGAAGCCGGGTTCATCGTTTCGCGCGCCACGCGTTGGCGGCGCTTAAGCGTTTGGAGGGCAGTGTTGCAGAATAAAGGAGAGCAGCGCGCCCGTTTATAGCTCAAATTTACGGTCTCAAGTGTCTGCTTATCGGTGAAGACGCAGTTTGCATGAACGACCGACTACGAGGCGCTCTCCGGAGCGGCAGAAGCGGGACCGCTTTCGGACCGTCGGGTCCCGGAGGTTGAGGATGAAATACCTGCCATGGGCGCGGGCGGTCTCCATGACCGCTTCCGACACCGTTTTGGTCATTGACCGCGTTTCGGCAGCGGCTTAGAAGTGGGCGGAAAGCAGAAGGAGATTTATGCGCAGAGGCTTGTGATTCCGACCGCAAATAGCGGCTTCACCTGGCACCAAGAATTGGCTGCCGGAACCTTTTGCATATCTCTTCTTCGGAGTTTTCATGAAGAACCATGACGTCGTAATCCGGCCCTATGCGCCGGAAGGCGATTTGAAAAAGCTGTCACGCATCTGGCTCGATGCATCTCTATTGGCTCATCCTTTCATCGGCGAACGGCGCTTGCTTGCGCAACGAGCGCTGATCGAAGATCAATATCTGCCTAGTGCTGAGACGTGGGTGGCATGCGTGGGTGGTCACCCGTGCGGCTTCATCGGCCTGCTCGACACCTTCATTGGCGGAATTTTTGTTGCTCCCGATCGGCAAGGGCTTGGCATCGGACGCCAGCTTGTCGCTCACGCTCTGTGCCTCAAAGGTAAGCTGGAGCTCGAGGTATACACCGCCAACCGGCAGGCAGTAGCTTTTTACATCGGGCTTGGGTTTCGAGAGCTGTCACGCCGTCCTCTTGATGATGATGGCTACGCTTTCGAAAACGCGCGCCTTCACTTGATCGGCTAGCAGTTGGTCGGGCGGTGTAAATCGCCGCCCGACTGGAGACTGTCTAGAATTTTGTGCCCTGGCGCTGTTTCAGGACATAGGAA
>NZ_CFHTCS010000402.1:0-3714 GCF_984369615.1 Martelella sp.
TGGGCTGGTACCATTCGTTGAACATGAAGGCCACCTCTGCGGCAATGGTGCCTTGTTCCTGCCGGAGGAAATGGGACGCGGCGCCGACGGTGCAATGACCGGGTTCGGCTATCCGGAGATGATGGCTGAAGTCGTCGGCCTTTGTGAAAAGGGCGACATGGACAACGCACAGGACCTCTTCGACGCCTATCTGCCGCTGGTGCGCTACGAGCAGCAGCCGGGCCTTGGCCTCGCCGTTCGCAAATATGTGCTGGCAAAGCGCGGCGCTATCGCCTCCTCGGCGCTGCGCAAACCCGGCGCAGGGCTTGCGCCGGCTGCTATTGCAGAGGTCGAGCGCCTTATCGAACGCCAGACGAAGAAACTGAAGGAGCTGAAATAATGGATTTCAAACTGACCGGAAAACGCGCCCTTGTTCTGGGTGCGAGCCGCGGGCTTGGCGCCGCATCGGCCATTCTGCTGGCCGAAGAAGGCGCGACCGTCGTCGCCGCTTCACGCTCTGGCAGCCTGCCGCAGGGTCTGCCGGAAGCACTGAGAAGCCGGGTTGCAGCGATGAAGCTCGACCTTTCCGACCCGGAATCAGTTGAGGCAGCCAAGAACGATCTGGCCAAAAATCCCGTCGACATTCTTGTCAACAATTGCGGTGGCCCTAAGGCCGGCCCGGCGCACGGCCAGTCGGCTGCCGCATGGCAGGCCGCCTTCATGGCCATGGCGACGCCGGTGTTTGAAATCACTGACGCAGCCCTTGCCGGCATGACCGCCAATGGCTGGGGACGCGTGATCACCATCGGCTCGTCCGGCATTGAAGTCCCGATCCCCAATCTGGCGCTGTCCAACGGCGTGCGCGGCGCAATGGCCGGCTGGTCGAAGACGCTTGCCGGCGAAGTTGCGGCCAAGGGCGTCACCGTCAACATGGTTCTGCCCGGCCGTATCGCGACCGATCGCGTTGCCGAGCTGGATGCAGGCAAGGCGGAAAAGAGCGGCCAATCGGTCGAAGCCGTGCGCGAAGCCTCGCGCGCCACGATCCCTGCCGGCCGCTACGGGAAACCGGAAGAATTTGCCGCCGTCGTCGCCTTTCTCGCCTCCGAACAGGCAAGCTTCGTCAACGGTTCGATGATCCGCGCCGATGGCGGCATGATCCGGAGCATCTGATGACCAAGATCGTCCCTATCGACCGGCGCGGCAGCGACTGCAACAAGTGGCGAAGCTTTGAGGCGGATGTGATCCCCCTGCCCGTCGCCGATATGGATTTCGCCGCCGATCCGGCTATCATCGCCGCGATTGAAAAGCGGATCAGCCATCCGGTTCTCGGCTATGGCTCAGCCACGGACGAACTGCGTCAGACCATCGTCGACGCCATGCTCGCCGAGTTCGGCTGGGCCATCAAACCGGAATGGCTGGTTTTCCTGCCGGGCGTCGAACCCGGTTTCAACATGGCGCTGAGCGCCTTTAGCGAACCCGGTCAGACCGTCATGCAGGAATACCCGGTCTACAAGCCCTTGCGCACGGCACCTGCAACATGGGGCCTTAAAACAGCTGCCGTCTGGCAGACGCCGGACGACAAAGGACACTGGCACTCAGACAGCGGTGACCTTGCGGCAGCGGCCGAACGGTCTTCGCTGATGCTCCTGTGCAATCCGCAAAACCCGACAGGTCGCGTCTATACCCGTGACGAACTGCTGTTCATCAGTCAGCTTTGCCTGAAGCATGACATGCTTCTTGTCTCGGACGAGATTCACAGCGGCCTGACGCTGGATGGCAGACGGCACATTCCCGTTGCATCGCTTTCCAAGGACATCGAAGCCCGCACCATCACCTTGATGGCCGCCAGCAAGACCTGGAATATCGCCGGGCTGAAGGCTGCCTTTGCGATTATCGCCGACGACGCTGTCCGGCAGAAATTCATGGGCGCAAAGAAGGGCCTTGTCGATAGCGTCAACGTTCTGGGGCTTGCGGCCATGGAAGCCGCCTATGGCCAATGCCAGGACTGGCGCGATGCCGTGCGCAAAACGCTGGCCGAAAACCGCGCCATCCTGCACCGCTTTTTGGCGGAACATCTTCCTGAAACCGGATGCGTGCCTGCGGAGGCCAGCTTTCTGGCGTGGATCGACCTGTCAGCCTATCGGCTCAACAAGCCCGCCGCCGAGTGGCTGTTGCAACATGCCCGGATCGGCGTCAGCAGCGGTACCGATTTCGGTGAAAATCTGGGCGGCTGGATCAGGCTTAATTTCGCCTGCGCCCCCGAAACACTTGCAGAAGCGCTCTCGCGTATGGCAAGGGCTTTGGCAAAAGAATAATGCAAAGAGGGAAACGGATGTCTCGTGGCAATGGCGGGGCCAAAACGGCAGCGCGCAAATCCGACAGCCAGTCGGAGAAATCGAAGTCGCTGACCGATCAGGCCTATGATCAACTCCGTAAGGAAATCATTACCTGCAAACTGGCCCCAGGCACCGACCTTGGCGAGCAGGAGCTTGCCGAAAAGCTGCAAATGAGCAAGACACCGGTGCGCGAAGCGCTGGCGCGGCTGACGCTCGAAGGGCTTGTGGAAGCCTTTCCGCGCCGCGGTTACCGCATCACCGCCGTGACCGTTAAAAGTGTCAATGATGTTTTCACGGTGCGCAAGGCGATCGAGGGCGTTGCCGGCGAGCTTGCCGCCGAGCGCATGAGCGAAGACGAGCTCGACCATGTCGAAGCGCTGTCGGTCGCGACCTATGTCCCGGGCGAACAGCCGACGATCGAGGCATTTATCCAGCAGAACAATGACTTTCATGTCGCTATTGCTGAAGGCGCGCAGGTGCCGCGCCTGACCATGTTGATCTGCTCATACCTGGAGGAATCCACCCGCCTCTTCCATATGGGGGCAGCAGTGCGCGACGTGAATCCGGAGACGACAACCGATCATAACCGCATTGTGGAAGCGCTGCGTCGCCACGACGGCGACGCCACGCGCGAGGCGATTATTCTGCATACGGAAAACACTCGCCTTGGCCTACTTAAGTCTCTGATTTCAGACAGAAACTCTCTTCTTGTTTTGTAGCCGTCGCAGGTCCCGACATCTATACTATCAATATAGCCTACCAGCGATGGCACCGAGAAGGTATCAACGGGATTACCGCTCGAGCAATCCAGAACATGCTTGACGCAGGCTTGCAAATACAAACCAGACTGAAGCGAGCGCCGCTTCCTGCAGCAGAAATCAGCTGAATACTGGCCGTCAAAGACTTTCTGTGACGCATTGCGCAACGGTCCTACTCTCCCTCACCCGCCAGCACTTCCTCCTGCACGGCTGCCCGGCTGAGCAGCCCGGCTTCCTCCAGCACCGAGATATCCTGCAAGTCGCGGAGCGCCACCATGCCGAAGGCGGAAAGGAGGTGTTTGGTCGTGACATAGGTGCACGGCGCGCCGGGCGTCGGGCTGCGGGGGCCGGAGGCGATGAGAGCGGCGTTGCGGAGTGAGGCGATGGTGTCGCGGCTGACACCGATCGGTCTCTTCTCCGGCGCGATACGGGGTTGATAGCTGGACTTTGGGCGAAGCAAATGGCTACGCCCAAAGTCCGACACTAGCCTGATTTTCCGTCAACCGTCGACCAGCCGCTCCCTGAACCAGCGTGCGAGTTCGTCTTCCCCGATCACGCCGCCAGCCACGCCTTCCATCAACTGAATTGCATCGACAGGCTGGAAGCGAAGCCGGTATCCGTTGTCTGCAAGGAAAAGACGC
>NZ_CFHTCS010000403.1:0-3712 GCF_984369615.1 Martelella sp.
CTTGACGATCAGCCGCGCGCGTCAATCCCGCCGCGCCCTGAACCCTATCCGCCGGCGGACGACCAGCCGAAGCGCTATTCCTTCTCCGAAATCGGCAGGCTCAGGCGCGATCCTTACGCGATCTATGCCGAGAAGGTGCTGAAGCTCGATCCGCTCGCCCCCTTCAACGCCGATCCTTCGGTCAAGGAACGCGGCATTCTCTATCACGCGCTTGCCGAGCGCTTTATCAAGACCGGCGCTGATCCGGCGAGCAAAGAGGGGCGTGCGGCGATGGACGAGGTGCTTTCCGGACTTCTTCTGGAGGTTGAACTGCCGCCGCACCTCGCCTTGAGCTGGGTGCCGCGGCTGCGGTCCGTGGCAGAGGAACTCCTGAAGTTCGAGGCGGCGCGGCGTTTCTCCACGCCGATCGACACAACGCTGACGGAAGCCGGCGCGGGGTTTGATATTCCCATTGCCGATATTCGGCTCACCGGCATTGCCGACCGGATCGACATTCTGGAAGACGGCACGGCCGAGATCATCGACTACAAGACCGGCATGTCGCCATCGCTCAACCAGGCGCGCACGCTTCTGGAACCGCAATTGCCGCTGGAGGCGGCGGCCCTTGCGGCGGGCGCGTTCAAGGACGTGCCGGCGCTGGAGACGAAAAGCCTTAAATATGTGCGACTGAGGCCTGGTCATCGTTTCGGCGTCGATGCGCTGGAGAAGGCGGAAACAAAAACCGATCCGGCCATCACGGCGGAGGAGCTCGCAAGCGATGCGCTGCGCGAATTCACCCGCTTCGTGATCGCCCTGAAGAGCGGAAACCGGCCCTTTGCCTCGCGGCTGATACCCGCAAGCGCGCGGGATTTCGGCGGCGAATACGATCATCTCGCCCGCGTTGCGGAATGGTCGACTGCCGACGACAACGGGGAGGGCGGCGATGAGCGATGATCCGGGCCTCGATGCCGGCGCCGAAGACTGGCTTTCATGGACGACCGGGCGGCAACGTCTGGCCTCCGACCCCGCGCGCACGGTCTGGGTTTCGGCCAATGCCGGTTCCGGCAAGACCCATGTGCTGACCCAGCGCGTGGTCCGGCTTCTGCTTGCCGGCGCCAGGCCGTCCGCCATTCTCTGCCTCACCTACACCAAGGCGGCGGCGTCCGAAATGTCGAACCGCGTCTTCGCCCGGCTGGCCGACTGGGCGGTGCTGCCCGAGGCGGAGCTTGCCGCCGAAATCGAGACGATCGAGGGGACGAGGCCCGATGCGCTGAAGATCGCGGTGGCAAGGCGGCTCTTTGCCCATGCGCTGGAGACGCCGGGCGGGCTCAAGATCCAGACCATCCACGCCTTCTGCGAGAGCCTGCTGCACCGGTTTCCGCTGGAAGCCAATGTCGCCGGCCATTTTTCGGTGCTCGATGATATCGCCGCGGCGACCCTGCTTGCCGATGCCCGCCGCCAGCTCTTGACCGCAACGGCAAGCAGGGAAGATCCGGCCCTGTCGGATGCTTTCCAGAAAGTGCTGGACATTGCCGATGACAGCGGACTTGAGACGCTGCTCGGCGAGATCGTCGGCGCGCGCCACGCCATTCGGCCGTTTCTCGAGGCTGCGCGAGGCAAGAACGGGCTCGAGGCGGCGTTGCGGGCGGCCTACGGATTTGGCGACGACGCGAATGAGGAGACGGTGGCGGCCGAAGTCTGGCCGCTTGCGGGTCTTGCGGACCTTGCTGCGCTGGTCCGGATCGCGCGCGACGATGGAGGGGCTCGGGCGGGGACGTTTGCCGATGCGCTGCAGGCGGCCGTCGAGGCTTCCGATGCGATAACGCGCTTTGCCGCGCTGGAAAGCGCCTTCCTGACAGCGGCCGGCGTGCCGAAGGCCGAATCGACGCTGGTTTTCAAATCGCTCAGGGTGAAGGCGCCGGAGCTCGGCGAGGCCGTGCTGGCGGCGGCGGACCAGGTCTTTGCCGTCCGCGACCGGCTGAACCGCTTCCGCATCTTCGAGAAGACGCTGGCGGCCCTCGTGCTCGCCGATCGGCTCGACAGCCGCTACGAGGCGCTGAAACAGCGGCGCGGCAAGCTCGATTTCGAGGATCTGATCGCACGCACGGCAGCGCTCCTGTCGCGATCGGATGCCGGGCCCTGGGTGCATTACAAGCTCGACCAGGGGATCGACCATATTCTCGTCGACGAGGCGCAGGACACGGCCCCGCTGCAATGGGATGTGGTGCGCGCGCTGAGCGAGGATTTCTTTACCGGCGAAGGCGCGCGGCCGGGATTTCGCACCATGTTTGCCGTCGGTGACGAGAAACAGTCGATCTATTCCTTTCAAGGCGCGCGGCCGGAGCGCTTCGCCGCCGAGGGCAGGCTGACGGCAAGGCGCGTAACGTCGATTGCGGCGGAGTTTTCCAAGATCGGCCTGCCGCTTTCCTTCCGCTCCACCGCCTCCGTTCTGTCCGCGGTCGATTGCGTCTTCTCGGTGCCGGAAAACCGGAAAGGGCTTTCTGCGGAAGGCGAGGACACGGTGCATGTCTCCAACCGCATCGGCCATCCCGGCAGCGTCGAGGCCTGGGAGATGATCGCGCCGGAGGCGCGCGAGGACGAGGAAGACTGGACCGCGCCGTTTGACGCGACGCCCGAACAGGCCCCGGCAGCCATTCTGGCCCGGCGCATCGCCCATCGGATATCCGAGATGATCGGACGGGAGACGATCGTCGAGAAGGACCGCGCGCGACCGGTTCGCGCCGGCGACATTCTGGTTCTCGTCAGGAAGCGCGATGCCTTCGTCAACGCGCTGACGCGGGCGTTGAAGTCGCCCTATGACATTCCCGTCGCCGGCGCCGACCGCTTGAGGCTGGCCGATCACATCGCGGTCAAGGACCTGATCGCGCTCGGGCGCTTTGCCGTGCTGCCGGAAGACGATCTCTCGCTTGCCGCACTGTTCAAGAGCCCGCTTCTCGGTCTTTCGGAAGACGATCTGTTTTCTGTCGCGGCAAGGCGCGGGAGGGGCGAGCATGTCTGGTCGGCATTGCGCCGGCTTTCGGCTGCCGGCGATGAGACATTCGGCCAGGCGGTGTCGATGCTGGAACGGGTGATCGGCGGCGCCCGCCGCAAGAGCGCCTTCGATTTCTATGCCGACATCCTGGCGCGCGAGGGCGGCAGGCGCGCCTTTCTCGCCCGGCTCGGCAGCGAGGCGGGGGATATTCTGGACGAATTCCTCAATGCGGCGAAGGATCACGAGGATAACGGCCTGCCGGGTCTGCAGTCCTTCCTCGACGTGATGGAAGAAGGCGGTCTCGAAATCAAGCGCGAGCAGGACAAGGGCCGCGACGAGGTGCGGATCATGACGGTGCACGCCTCGAAGGGGCTGGAAGCGCCGATCGTGTTTCTGGTCGACAGCGGCGGCAGGCCCTTTGTCGCAAGCCACCTTTCCGGCTTCCGGATGATGGAGGCGGGGCTGCCCGTCTGGCATTCGGCAAAGAAGGAGGCCGACAGCAGCGTTCTTGCCGACATCGCACGGCGCGAAGAGGAGGCGAAGGAAGAATATCGCCGTCTTCTTTATGTGGCGATGACGCGGGCCGCCGACCGGCTGTTTGTCACCGGTTATCGCGGCAAGACGGAGGTGCCGGATTGCTGGCACAGGCTCGTCTGGTCGGCGTTTGAGACCGATGAGAAGGAGAGGTCTGAGACGATCGAGGTGGCCGGGCCCGCCGGGGAGAGCTGGCCGGGCCTGCTA
>NZ_CFHTCS010000404.1:0-3712 GCF_984369615.1 Martelella sp.
GCGGCGCATCTCGAAAAATTGAACGACAACCAGCGGGCCGCGGTTCTGCATGGCATGGATTTGCCCGATGAGGCCATCGGCGGACCGCTGCTGATCATTGCCGGCGCGGGCTCCGGCAAGACCAATACGCTTGCCCATCGCGTGGCCCAGCTCGTCATTTCCGGCGCCGATCCGCGCCGGATCCTGCTGATGACCTTTTCCCGTCGCGCTGCCTCCGAAATGGGAAAGCGGGTCGAGCGGATATGCGCAAAGGCGCTTGGTGACAAGGCGGGGATCATGGCGGATGGACTTGCCTGGTCCGGCACGTTTCACGGGATCGGCGCTCGGCTGTTGCGGGAATATGCGATCGAGCTTGGCCTCGATCCGCAGTTCACCATCCATGACCGCGAGGATTCAGCCGATCTAATGAACCTTGCACGCCATGACCTTGGTTTCTCCAAGACCGAGAGCCGGTTTCCGGCCAAGGGCACCTGCCTTTCGATCTATTCGCGCACCGTCAATGCCGAGGCCCCACTCGCGGAAATCCTGAGAGCGAACTTTCCGTGGTGTGCGGCCTGGGAAAAGGAACTGAAGGAATTGTTCTCGGCTTATGTCGAGGCCAAGCAAGTCCAGAACGTCCTCGATTACGATGACCTGTTGCTCTACTGGGCGCAGACCATGGGCGATCCTGTGCTTGCCGCCGAGATCGGCGGGCGCTGGGATCATGTTCTCGTCGACGAATATCAGGACACCAACCGCCTGCAGTCCTCGATCCTGATGGCGCTCAAGCTCGGCGGCCGGGGGTTGACGGTTGTCGGTGACGATGCGCAGTCGATCTATTCGTTCCGGGCTGCCACCGTTCGCAACATCCTCGACTTCCCGAATGAATTCTCGCCGAAGGCCGACGTGATCACGCTCGACCGCAATTACCGGTCGACGCAGCCGATCCTTGCCGCCGCCAATGGCGTCATCGGCCTTGCCCAGGAACGCTACACCAAGGATCTCTGGACCGACCGCGTCTCAACCGAAAAGCCGCGACTGGTGACGGTTCGTGACGAGGGCGATCAGGCGCGGTTCATTGCCGACGAGGTGCTCGACAACCGTGAAGGCGGCATGCGGCTGAAGGACCAGGCCGTGCTGTTCCGGGCAAGCCATCACAGTGGGCCGCTGGAGGTTGAACTCACCCGCCGTAACATTCCCTTCGTGAAGTTTGGTGGCCTGAAATTCCTCGATTCGGCCCATGTGAAGGACATGCTGGCAGCACTCCGGTTTGCCCAGAACATGCGCGATCGCGTCGCGGGCTTCAGGCTGATGCAGCTCTTGCCTGGCGTCGGGCCGGCCTCGGCGCAAAATTCGCTGGACGCAATTGCGGAAACCGCAGATCCGGTCGTGACACTGGCAGCTTTGCCGGCGCCCTCGCGTGCGGTGACTGACTGGCCGGGACTTGTGTCCTTGGTCACGGACCTCCGGCAATCGAACATGGGCTGGCCCGCCGAGCTCGGCCGGGTCCGGGCGTGGTATGAGCCCTATCTGGAGCGCATCCATGAAGACTTCGAGATGCGTCGCGCCGATCTGCTTCAGCTTGAAGACATCGCGGCTGGCTACCCGTCGCGGGAACGGTTCCTGACCGAGCTGACCCTTGACCCTCCGGACGCCACCTCCGGCCAGGCCGGCGTGCCTCTGCTCGACGAAGACTATCTGATCCTCTCGACCATCCATTCGGCCAAAGGGCAGGAATGGCGCTCGGTCTTTGTGCTGAACGCCGTCGACGGCTGCATTCCCTCCGATCTTGGCGTCGGCACGACCGACGACATCGAGGAAGAGCGGCGCCTGCTTTACGTGGCCATGACGCGGGCGCGGGATAGTCTGAACCTTGTCGTGCCACAGCGCTTCTTCACGCATGGACAGTCCTCGACCGGCGACAGGCATGTCTATGCCTCGCGAACCCGGTTCATTCCCGCTATGTTGCTGCAGCATTTTGAGAACAGGACATGGCCGGTGGTAAAGCCGGGGCAACAAAGCAACGCGGGGCCGCGGCAGGTTCGTCTTGATGTCGGCGCGCGGATGCGCGGGATGTGGCGCTGAGGGGAGAGGGGACTTGTGCAATCTCTATAATCTGACGACGACACGGGATGCCGTCGTCGAGTTTACAAAGGCGACGAGCGACAAGGCCGGATGGAACGAGCCTTCTCTCAATGTCTATCCCAACACGCTGGCGCCGATCGTTCGCGTTGATGGCGCGGGCAATCGGGAAATTGTCAGTGCCACTTGGGGTATGCCGACGCCGCCGGCCTTCGTCAAAGGCAAGGCCGATCGCGGGGTCACAAATATCCGCAACGTGGGATCTCCGTATTGGCGTCGCTGGCTCGGTCCGACAAGCCGCTGCGTTGTGCCGTTCACGTCATTTGCGGAGCCCGATCCCGCCAGCAAGGTGGAGGGCGGGCGTGTGCCGAATGCCTGGTTTGCGCAGAACCCGGAGCGACCGCTGATGTTCTTTGCCGGTTTCTGGACTCCCTGGAAGGGCATGCGGAAGGTCCGCGATGGCGAACAGGAATATGAACTGTTCGGGTTTTTGACGACGACACCAAACGAGATCGTCAGGCCCATTCATGAGAAGGCGATGCCGGCGATCCTGACGACGCCAGAAGAGGTCGATCTCTGGCTCACCGGCGAGTGGGCCGATGTGAAACACCTTCAGCGGCCGCTGCCCGGCAACATGTTGGTCCTCGTCGACCCTCCTGAAAACCCCGAAGACCAATAACGTCGTCGCGTGTCACGCGCTTGAGATGGTCATGGCCGCACTGGATGAACGGACAGCTTTGGAAAGAGACCACGAGGGGGAAACGGATGATGCCGCCCCGGCCATCCGCAAGATCATCCATGTCGACATGGACGCCTTTTATGCCTCCGTCGAGCAGCGCGACAATCCCGAACTGCGCGGCAAGCCGGTCGCGGTTGGAGGCTCTGCGGCCAGAGGCGTTGTCGCCGCAGCCAGCTATGAGGCGCGGGCCTTTGGCGTGCGATCTGCCTTGCCTTCAGTAACCGCGAAGCGACGCTGTCCCGACCTTGTCTTCGTAAAGCCGCGGTTTGACGTCTACCGGTCGGTCTCGGCGCAGATCCACCAGATATTCGCCGAGCATACAGATCTCATCGAGCCGCTTTCGCTCGATGAGGCCTATCTTGATGTCACCGAAAACAAGCAGGGCATCGCGTTCGCAACCGAGATTGCGACAATCATCCGCGCCCGCATCAAGGGAGTGACCGGCCTCAATGCGTCTGCCGGGATCTCCTACTGCAAGTTCCTTGCAAAGATGGCGAGCGACCTCAACAAACCGAACGGTCAGGCTGTGATCACGCCGAAGATGGGGCCAGTCTTTGTCGCTGACCTCGCCGTCAAGAAATTCCATGGTGTCGGACCGGCGACGGCCGAAAAGATGCAACGGCTCGGGATCGTGACCGGAGCGGATCTCCGCGACAAATCACTCGCCTTCCTGCGTGATAATTTCGGCAAGTCGGGGAGCTGGTATTATCGGATCTCGAGGGGGATCGATGAGCGGTCGGTTCAGCCCAATCGGTCGCGCAAATCGATCGGCGCGGAAGACACGTTTGCTGCCGATATATTCGAGTTGGAGGCGGCGAGGGCGGAATTGATCCCGCTTGCCCAGAAGGTTTGGCGCCATGTGATTAGGCGTGGAATAAGGACCCCGTTAGAGGGGTGATCGGCTTCCAAAAG
>NZ_CFHTCS010000405.1:0-3701 GCF_984369615.1 Martelella sp.
AAACACCGATCAGTCGACTCGGCATGAACCGAGACAACCTCTTGAGGCTCCACAGTTAGAGCGTCCTTTGTGCGTCCGAACGGACGCACGGCGCTCTAGGACCTTTTGCGGCAACGAGAAAGCCGGCGGGCCTGGGGAGGCGCGCCGGCTTTTTGTTCGTTCAGCGGCGGTCGAAGCGCCGTTCGCCCGGTCGCATGGATGGGCCGGGGCGCACGGGTCCCGGGCCGTAATAGGGCGGGCGGGCGCCCGGCGGCGGACGATGCGGCGGACGATGCGGCGGCGGTGCCGCATGCGGTGGCGGACGGTAGGGCGGCGGGGCTGCGTGCGGCGGCGGCGCGCCCCAGCCCGGACGATAACCGGGCGGCGGACGCCATCCGGGCGGCGGTCCGCCCCAGCCCGGCGGCGCGCGCCAGCCGGGCGGCGGCCGATAGGGCCTTGGCGGCGGCGGCGGCGGGTAGCGGTTCCAGGCCCCGTACCAGGGATAGCCGCGATAGTAATTGTTCCAGTAGGACTGGGAGAAGGCGGTGACGGCGATGCCGGTGGCAAAGGCTATTCCCGGCGTCAGCACCTGGCGTTGACCCTGATAGGGCACCTTCATGTAGCGCGCGGCAAGCCATCCGCGATAATTGGCGTAGGACACGTCGCACCAGCTGTAGTCGGCAAGGCAGCCATTATTGGCGATCGCCGCGCCCGCCGGCACGACGGTGACCACCGGATAGGAGGTTGACGGGCCGGCACGCAGGTTGACGCTGGTCGTCGCATAGGCGTTCACCGACTGGGCCTCGGCCTGAACGGCGAAAAGCGTCGCGGCGAGCGCGAGGCCGGTTGAGGTGATGAAGGCGCGGAGTTTCATGTTTCTGCTCCCCGTTGGGCGATGAGATCCAGTCTAGACCAGCAGGCTGAAACGGGGATGAACGAAATGTCGCGCCTCTCGGCGCGCACCGGTCTCAGATCCGGTCGAGCCCGTAGGCGTGATAGCCATAGAGCCAGTCGAGTTCGCCCGCGAGCGCTTCGGGCGAGCGTAGCTTCAGCACGATATCGCGGCCGATGCGAATGGGTCCTGACGCGTGATAGGCGAACTTGTTGAAGCCGGTGCGCTTGCGCAGCGCCGCAAGGCGCGGCTTGCGATGGGCGACGAAAGCCTCGAAGGCCTGGGGCGCTTCCATGCCGGCGAGGAAGGCGGCCAGTTCGAAACCATCCTCGATCGCCATTGCCGCCCCTTGCGCGGAAAATGGCATCAGCGCGTGGGCGGCATCGCCGATCACAATTGTGTCGCTGCCGTTGTGCCAGTTGCCTTCGCCCGCCTCGTAGAGCGGCCAGAAGGTTGGCTTGTCAGCGGAAAACAGCCGGGTCAGCTCCGGGTTCCAGCCCTTGAAGTGGCGCTCCAGCGCCGTTTTCCAGCTACTGTCGACCTCGGTGTGCCAGGCTTCCCCGGCGCTTGCGCCGGCGGCGATGGCGACGAGGTTGAAGCCGCCGACATCGCGCAGCGGATAGGCGACGAGATGGGCCATCGGTCCCATGAAGGCGGTCACGCTGTCGCGCTCGAGAAAGCCGGGCGCGTCTTCGGAAGAGAGCACGAAGCGCCAGGCGATATTGCCGGAAAAGCGCGCTTCCGGCGCGCCCTTGATCTGACGCCGGCTGTGCGACCAGACGCCGTCGGCGCAGATGATGATATCGGCGGGTTTTTCCGTCCTGCCGGAAAGCGCTGCCCTGTTCGCCTTGTCGATGCGGGCGCCGAGCCTGAGGGTTGCGAGCGGTTCATCCGCGACGGCGTGTTTGAGCGCCGATTGCAGCGTCGCGCGGTGCAGCGTGCCATAGGGCGCGCCCCAGCGCTTGCGCGCCTCGCCGACGGGAACGTGCGCGAGCTCCCTGAGCGTCAGGCCCGAGGCCAGCGCCACTTTCTTCGGCTCCCGCCACTGCCCCTCGAGCCGGCCGAGAACGCCGATCTTCGCCAGGCAGCGCGAGGCATTGGGAGAAATTTGCAGACCGGCGCCGACTTCGGCGAGCGCATCCGCCTGCTCGAAGATCTCGCTGGAAATGCCGTGCCGGGCAAGCGCCAGAGCGGCCGTCAGGCCGGAAATGCCGGCGCCGACAATGGCTGCGTGTGAAATCGTCATCTTCTCCTCCCGACCCGTCGCCGCGCCATGACGAGACTGGCGCTGACCGAGGGCTAGGTCAGGCGGCGTCGACGCGGTAGGCGCAGCCGGGCGGGTTGGTCTCTTCGCCGTGAAGGGCCGGCGAGAACTTGTAGAGCGTCGAGCAATAGGAACAGACCGCCTCGTCGTCATCGCCCATGTCGATGAAGATATGCGGATGGTCGAACGGTGCGGACGCGCCGACGCACATGAATTCCTTGACGCCGATCTCGATGGTCCTGTGTCCTTCGTCATTCTTGAAATGGGCGATCGCGTGGCCAGCCATAATTGTCTCCGGTTCCTTGAGCTTTCGGCCCGGACACTATAACTCTTCGCGGCAAATGTGTAGTACCCGAATTGCGATGGCGGGCGGTTTTGAACCACCCTTTTGCCGGGGTCTTTCGGGCAGAAGTCGACAACGGAGACGGCCGCGATGAACCTCAACCTTCCGCAGTTCAGATCGTTTGAACATGACGGGCTCGAACTCGCCTTTTTCGACGAGGGCGCGGGCGCGCCGGTGCTGCTGATCCACGGCTTCGCCTCGACGGCGGCCGTCAACTGGGTGCATCCGGGCTGGCTGAAGACGCTTGGCGATGCCGGCTACCGGGTGATCGCGATCGACAATCGCGGCCACGGCCAAAGCGACAAGCCGCATGACCCCGAGGTGTATTATCCTGCGCTAATGGCCGGAGACGCGGCGGCGCTGCTCGAGCATCTCGAAATCGAAAGCGCCCATGTGATGGGCTATTCGATGGGCGCGCGGATCTCGGCCTATCTGGCGCTCGCCCATCCGCAAAAGGTGCGCTCGCTCGTCTTCGGCGGCCTCGGCATCGGCCTTTGCGACGGGGTGGGCGACTGGGACGCGATCGCGGCGGCCCTGAGGGCGCCTTCGCTCGATGACGTCACCGACGAGAAGGGACGCATGTTCCGCGCCTTTGCCGACCAGACGAAGAGCGACCGCCTGGCCCTTGCCGCCTGCATCGAAACCTCGCGCCAGAACATTGCGCGGGACGAGATCGGAAAGATCGCGGCGCCGACGCTGATCGGCGTCGGCACGAAGGACGATCTGGCGGGCTCGCCGCAGACGCTGGCAGGGCAGATGCAGAACGCGATCGCGCTCGATATTCCCAATCGCGACCACATGCTGGCCGTCGGCGACAAGGTGTTCAAGAAGGCCGTTCTGGAATTCCTTGCGCGCGAGAACGGCGGCTGACACGAAAAACTGACCGCGGGCGCATTTGTAATCGGCTCGCAGTGATCTATATTTGCGCCCGAACAGAAGCGACTTCGTTGGAAGGACAGGCGCGCGGCGCCCGAACCACAGGAGGCCACGATGGCCGCACATCCCGACAAGACCGGTCACGAGACCAGCCTGAAGGCCGTCGACCCGATCTGGGCGAGCCTCAGGGCCGAGGCGGAATACGCGCTTGAGAAGGACCCGATCCTCGCCGCCTTTCTCTATTCGACGATACTGAACCACACATCGCTTGAGGATTGCGTCGTCTACCGCATCTGCGAGCGGCTCGATCATCCGGACGTCCAGGCGATCCTGCTGCGCCAGACCTT
>NZ_CFHTCS010000406.1:0-3696 GCF_984369615.1 Martelella sp.
CGGAAGAACGCCATCGCAAGGCCGTGCAGGCGCTGTGGAAGCGCATGCAGGAGAATGGCGACATCTATCTCGGCAAGTATGGCGGCTGGTATTCGGTGCGCCAGGAGGCCTATTTCGACGAGGGCGAGACCACGCTCGGCGAAGACGGCGTGCGTCGTGAGCCGCTCGGCTCCCCGGTCGAATGGGTCGAGGAGGAGAGTTATTTCTTCAAACTGTCGGCCTATGGCGAGCGCCTGCTCGAATATTACGACGACCACCCCGATTTCATCGGCCCGTCGGAACGCCGCAACGAGGTGATCTCCTTCGTCAAGTCGGGCCTGAAGGATCTGTCGATCTCGCGCACGACCTTCGACTGGGGCGTGCCGGTGCCCGGCGATCCCGACCATGTGATGTATGTCTGGGTCGATGCGCTGACCAACTATATCACAGCGCTCGGCTTTCCGGACGAAAACGGGCCGATGTGGTCCTACTGGCCCGGCATTCACATCATCGGCAAGGACATCATCCGCTTTCACGCGGTCTACTGGCCGGCCTTTCTGATGTCGGCGGGCGTTGCGCTTCCGGAGCGGGTCTATGCCCACGGCTTTCTTCTCAACAAGGGCGAGAAGATGTCGAAATCGGTCGGCAATGTCATCGATCCCTTCAATCTCGTCGACCATTTCGGGCTCGACCAGATCCGCTATTTCATGCTGCGCGAGGTCTCCTTCGGCCAGGACGGCAGCTACAGCGACGAGGCGATCGGCACGCGCATCAATTCCGATCTCGCCAATGGCATCGGCAACCTCGCCAGCCGCTCGCTGTCGATGATCGCCAAGAACTGCGACGGCAAGGTCCCGGAATGCGGTCCGTTGACGGCGGAGGACGAGGCGATGCTGTCTTCTGCCGACGGCGTCATCGAGACGGTGCGCGAGGCGATGGAAAAGTTCGCCATCCATCGGGCGATGGCGGCAATCATCGGCCTCGTTTCTGAGGCCGACCGCTATTTCGCCGGGCAGGAGCCCTGGGCGCTGCGCAAGACCGATCCGGAGCGCATGGCAACCGTTCTTTACGTGACGGCGGAGGTGGTGCGCCAGGTTGCGATCCTGCTGCAGCCGGCCATGCCGGCCTCGGCGGCGAAATTGCTCGACCTCGTGTCGATCCCGGAAACAGAACGCGATTTCGCGCATTTGGGAAAGACGGGTCGTTTGAAATCGGGCATGCCGCTTGAAAAACCGTCGCCGGTCTTCCCGCGTTACGTTGCGCCCGAGGAATAGGAATTCATGCTGATCGACAGCCATTGCCATCTCGATTTTCCCGACTTTGACGCCGAACGCGACGACCTCGTTGCGCGCGCGAAGGAGGCGGGTGTCGCGCAGATGGTGACGATCTCAACGCGGGTGAAGAAATTCAATCAGGTCGTTGAAATCGCTGAAAAATACGAGAATGTATTCTGCTCTGTGGGAACCCATCCTGCCAATGCCGATGAGGAACTCGACATCGGCACGGACGACCTCGTCCGTCTGAGCGGCCATCCGAAAGTGGTTGCAATCGGCGAGGCGGGGCTCGACTACCACTACCAGCCGGAAAAGGCGGAAGCGCAGAAGACCGGGTTGCGGCGGCACATCGCCGCCGCGCGGAAAACCGGCCTGCCGCTCGTGATTCACAGCCGCGATGCCGATGACGACATGGATAAGATCCTGCGGCAGGAGACCGGCGAGGGCGCGTTCCCTTTCATCCTGCACTGCTTTTCTTCCGGGGCGGCGCTGGCCCGTACGGGGGTTGAGCTTGGCGGCTACGTGTCCTTCTCCGGCATCCTGACCTTCAAGAAATCCGATGATCTGCGTGCCATCGCCGCCGATGTGCCCATGGAGCGCCTTCTGGTGGAAACCGACGCGCCCTATCTGGCGCCGACGCCCTTTCGCGGCAAGCGCAATGAGCCCTCCTATGTGGTCAACACAGCGCGGGTTCTGGCCGAGGTCAAGGGCGTAAGCGAGGCGGCGATGGCCGATATCACCACGGAGAATGCCTTTCGCTGCTTCTCGAAGATGACGCGGGTCTGACCTTGGTCTACCGCCGCCGCTTCACCATTCTGGGCTGTTCTTCCTCGCCGGGCGTGCCGCGCATTACCGGCGACTGGGGTGCGTGCGATCCGGCAAACCCCAAGAACCGGCGCACGCGCACGGCCTTTCTCGTCGAGCAGTTCGCCCCCGATGGTGGGGTGACGACGGTGGTGATCGACACAGGACCGGATTTCCGCGAGCAGATGATCCGGGCAGGGGTAAGGCGCATCGATGCCGTGTTGTTTACCCACGCCCATGCCGATCACATCCACGGGATCGACGACATTCGCGGCTATTTTCATGCCCAGCGCCAGCGCATCCCCGTCTATGCCGACGAGGCGACGATGGCGCGCATTCTGGAAGGCTTTGCCTATTGCCTTGAGACCCCGAAAGGCAGCGCTTATCCACCGATCGCCCGGGCCAACATCATCACGGATATCGGCAGCCCGGTCGAAGTCGACGGCCCGGGCGGCGTGATGCGGTTCATGCCGCACCGCCAGCAGCATGGCGACATCATCTCGCTCGGATACCGACTGGGCGGCGTTGCCTACTGTACGGATGTCAGCGATTTTCCGGCCGAATCCGTTGCGAAACTGCGCGATCTCGACCTTCTGGTGATTGACGCGCTGCAATATCATCCGCATCCGAGCCATCTCTCGCTCGGGCAAGCGCTTTCCTGGGTGGAGCGCCTCGGCGCGAAGCGCGCGATACTGACGCATATGCACATTCCGCTCGACTACGACATCGTGGCGTCCGAAACCCCCGCCCATGTCGAACCCGCCTTTGACGGGTTGAGCGTCGAGTTCTCGGTCGCGGACGAAACGGTCTGAATTAAAATTTTACCCCTCAGTTCAGTTTGCGTATTGCGATTGCGCGACATCTCCGCGCTAGCGTATTTCGGCGCTAAATGCGTGATCTCTCAGGTTAAACTGACTACGACGAAAGTCTGTCAACCCCAGAAAACAGCAAATCCCTGTTGAAATCGGGACCGATTTCTGCCCATTCTTTGTCCGTTCTGGAAATTTGAGGTTGATTTAGGCAGCGCGAATTGCAGTATGAAGCCGGATTGCTTGAGAAGGCCCGTACAAGAATTGGGCCCGCGAGGTCCACAATGACAAGGGGACAAAATGGCTGAAAACCGGGGTGCTTCGGTTAAGTACGATAGTGTTCAAAAGAGTTATGACGGCGAAAGCCTCGTTGTTAAGAAATTAAATCTGGATATTCCGCCGGGCGAGTTTTTGACCATGCTCGGTCCCTCCGGCTCGGGCAAGACGACCTGTCTGATGATGCTGGCCGGTTTCGAGCCCGCCACCTACGGCGAGATCTATCTCAACGAAAAGCCCATCAACAACGTGCCGCCGCACAAGCGCGGCATCGGCATGGTGTTCCAGAACTACGCTCTGTTTCCGCACATGTCGGTTGCCGAAAACCTCGCCTTTCCGCTGCAGCTTCGCAACATGGGCAAGGCCGAGCAGGAGGAAAAGGTCAAGCGCGCGCTCGACATGGTGCAGCTCGGCAATTTCGGCGGACGCCGCCCGGCGCAGCTTTCCGGCGGCCAGCAGCAGCGCGTGGCCGTCGCGCGCGCCCTGGTCTTCGATCCCGAACTGGTGCTGATGGACGAGCCGCTCGGCGCGCTCGACAAGCAGCTGCGCGAGCA
>NZ_CFHTCS010000407.1:0-3695 GCF_984369615.1 Martelella sp.
TGATGAGGATGGATTTGAGGTCTTGGCGCTTGGGCATGGGCGGTATCCGTCGTTTTATTCTGCATCAAAAACCGACACGGAAAACCGGGCCGGGTGCGGGACGTCAGAAGGTTTAGGCTAGGAGGGCCTTATAGGGAAGTTGCGGGGCGAACGGAACCCCGAAAATGACGCGATCACACAGCCGTCAACGGCAATGTCTTGATGATAATCGTCAGGCCGGATGTGAACCTTTTCCTCACATGTTGCGTTATGCTCTCAAACGGGGAGTTAACAATGTTTGAATATCTGCCGCTTTTCGCTTTTCAGACCGTGTTCGCCGCCGCCGGGCTGACCATACTCTATCGGATGGTGGGCGGTCGGCTTTCCGCCGCGCCGGCCTATTTGCAACGCAAGCCCTCCGCTCACGATCGCCGGAGGCTGTCCGCCCGGCGATGAGCCACGGCGGGAAACGCCTGTGCCGCAAATAGAGCGAGGCGCCTGTCTGCCGACCCCATGGCAGGGTCAGCGTCGATCCGCCGTCAGGCGCGCGGCCTCGGTGTCCGGCAACGCCGAACGGCTATAGGTGAAGGTTCCTTTGTTCAGCACTTCCTCGGCCGCCTGCCGGAGCGCGCCGAGTGCCGCCCGCGCAAAGGAGCCGCCGACGCTGACGCGACGGACGCCGGCCCGCGACAATGCGTCGACCGAAAAGACCGGGCCGCTGAGCCCCATGACGACATTTACCGGCCTGCTCACCGCGTCGCAGACTGTCTTGATGGCATCGAGATCGGGAAGCCCGGGCGCATAGAGCACGTCGGCGCCGGCCCGTTCGAAAGCCTGCAATCGTCTGATGGTATCGTCGAGGTCAGGCCGTCCCCACAGAAAATTCTCCGCGCGTGCGGTCAGCAGAAAGGGCAGGTCCCTGACGGCTTCGGCGGCTGCGCGCACGCGCTCGACGGCCGGCTCGAAAGCGTAGATCGGGTCGTCGCTCCGGCCTGTCGCGTCCTCGATCGAGCCGCCCGCAAGACCCGTCGCGGCGGCAAGTCTGACGGTGTTCGCGCAATCCTCCGGCAGGTCGCCAAAACCGTTCTCCAGATCGGTGGATACCGGCAGGTCTGTTGCCTCGACAATGGCGCGGGCGTTTTCAAGAACCTCCTCGCGCGTCAGCGCCGCAGCCGAGTCGCGTTTTCCAAGCGAAAAGGCAAGCCCCGCGCTGGTCGTCGCCAGAGCGCCGAAGCCCAGATTGGCAAGCATCTTCGCGCTTCCCGCGTCCCACGGGTTCGGCATGACGAATGCGCCCTCCGCTTCATGCAAGGCTTTGAACGCCGCATATTTTTCGGTCTGAGAGGTCATGATTTCACACCTTTCTGGAACATAAAGGGAACGATAATCGATGTCGCGCGGCAGGGCAAGCGCGGCCAGCCTGTTCGTTTGCCGGATTGAACAAAGGTCCGGCTGGCGCGTTGCCTGAACAACACGGAGAGCAGAATGAATTTTGAAGACCTGTCGCTCGTCTGGCTGGTGGCGATCTTCGCCGGCTCCGGTCTCATTATCCTGGCATGCGGCGTGAGGATCACCGATGTGGCCGACCGCATCGCCGACCGCACCGGCCTCGGCGAGGCGCTGATCGGGGGCCTGCTCCTGGGGGCGGCCACCTCGCTGTCCGGCACGGTGGTGTCGGTCACGACAGCGTTCGAGGGCAGGGCGTCGCTCAGCTTTTCCAACGCCGTGGGCGGCATTGCCGCGCAGACGGCCTTTCTGGCGCTCGCCGACATGATCTATCGCCGCGTCAATCTGGAACATGCGGCGGCCGACCTTTCCAATCTCTTCCAGGGCGCGCTTCTGGTGCTGCTGTTGTCCATCCCGCTGATCGCCTATGTCTCGCCCGATATTTCCTTTTTCGCGGTCAGCCCGTTTTCGCTCATTCTGTTCGGTATCTATATCGCCGGCGTCGTCGCTTCCAAGCGGGTGCGGGACGACCCGATGTGGCGGCCGGTCGGCACACGCGAGACCCGCACCGACACGCCGGACGAGGACAAGCAGGATGCGCGCGGCAATGTCACGATCTTCGCCGTTTTCGGCGCGCTGATGCTGCTGATGGGCATTGCCGGCTACGCCATTTCTGGCGTTGCCGGCGTGCTGACGGACCGATACGGCATTTCCGCCTCGGTCGTCGGCGCGCTGATGACGGCGGTGGTCACCTCGCTGCCGGAACTCGTGACGACCCTTGCCGCCGTCCGCCGCGGGGCGCTGCAGCTTGCCGTCGGCGGCATCATCGGCGGCAACACCTTTGATACGCTGTTCCTGACGCTTTCCGATGTCGCCTATCGGGATGGCTCGCTCTACCAGGCGATCGGCAAGGATGACCTGATCTGGCTTGCTGTCGGCCTCTCGGCAACCGCGATCCTGCTGCTCGGCCTGATCGTGCGGCAGAAGGCGGGGCCTGGCCGGATCGGCTTCGAGAGCGCCGGCATTCTTGCCCTTTATGCGGGGGCGGTGGCGCTGACCGTTTCCTGACGCCTGAGCGTTCTTGAATGCGGGCGGCGATCCGCATGGTTCGCTCCTGCGTAAACACTTGTATGCCGTCCCGCCCGAAGCCATCTAGACCGGATCGCCCGGTCTCTTTCAGGAGTTTCCCATGCTTTTGGTTCATTATCTCGAAGATTCCCGCGCCCACCGTATTTTGTGGCTGCTGGAGGAACTCGGGGTCGAATACGAGATCAAGACCTACAAGCGCGGCGAGGATATGAGCGCGCCGGAGAGCCTGAAGAAGGTGCATCCGCTCGGCAAATCGCCGGTGATCGAGGATGACGGGACGATCATCGCCGAGAGTGCCGCGATCGTCGAATATCTGATCGATAAATACGGCGCCGACAGCGGGCTTCGTCCGGCGCCCGGAACCGATGCGGCGCTGCGCTACCGCTACTGGCTGCATTATTCGGAAGGCTCGGCCATGCCGATCCTGGTGATGAAGCTCGTCTTCCAGAAGATCCCGGAGCAGGGTCCGAAGCTCGCGCGGCCGCTGCTGAAGGCGATCTCCAACGGCGTAATGAAGAAGCTCACCGATCCGCAACTGAAAACCCACGGCGCATTCTGGGAGGCCGAGCTTCAGCGCGATGGCTGGTTCGCAGGCAAGGATTTCACCGCCGCCGACATCATGATGAGCTTTCCGGTGGAGGTCGGCATGGAGCGCATTCCCTTCGACCAGCGCCCGCAGGCGCTTCTCGACTATCTCGTTGCCATCCACGCCCGTCCGGCCTACCGCCACGCCCTGCAACGCGGCGGGGCCTATCGCTATGGGGGCAATCCGATCTCGTGATGGCCCGTCATTGCGCCGAGGGTTGCGCGGACTTGTGATCGAACGTGAAGAATTCGGGGCAGGTTTGTGCCTCTTTGGCCGCCCCTCACACTGGCAATTGCCTAAAAATCAGGCTAGAGAAACTGGCCGCCGGAGCCCCGCTATTGTCTGGCCCCGGCGTGTCAGCCTCTGGTGAAATCATGTCTGTCACAATGCCTCCTGCGTCCGCAGCCGGTCATTCGTGGTTGTCCCATTTCCGGGAAACCTTTGCCCTCGGCATCCCCCTCATCGGCGCACAGCTTGCCCAGCAGGGCATCAATGCCACCGATATTTTCATTCTTGGACAATTGAGCGCGCTGGATCTCGCGGCGGCTGTCCTTGCAACCCAGTATTACTTTACGATCTTCATCTTCAGATCGGA
>NZ_CFHTCS010000408.1:0-3675 GCF_984369615.1 Martelella sp.
GCATAGCCGCCGCCGATCAGCGTCATCTCCGGGCAGCGCGCGGGATCGCCGGCAAGACAACGCGCGCAGTGTCCGCAGCCGCGCATCGGCACGACTGCAACCAGGTCGCCCGGCTTCAGCGTATCGACGCCGCCGCCGGTCGCCACGACCTCGCCCGCGATTTCATGGCCAAGCACGAAGCCGCCGGCAATGCCGAAGGGCGCGGGATCCTCGGTGATGTGCAGGTCGCTGCCGCAGATGCCGCAGGCGGCGACCTTCAGCACGACCTCGTCGGGCGCCGGCGTCGGATCAGGCATGTCGCCGACGCGCAGCGGTTGACCGACAGTGTCGAAGATAACCGCCTTCATGGGCTCTCCTCCTTCTCGACAATCAGATGGCGCCGGATGGGGAACCACGGGGCGTCCCAGCGTTTGGAGATCATCCCCCAGATGCCGGTGCGCGCGTAGAGCGCGACCAGCACCGTCATCAAGCCCAGGACGATGAAGTAGCTTGCGCCGTATTCGCCGAAATAGCGATCCGCGATAAAATAGATCAGCGCGCCGATGAGAACGCCTTCGATCGTGCCGATCCCGCCGATCATCACGATGAAGATCGCGACATTGGACCACATCGGGTCAAAGGCCGAGGCGGGATTGATGCGCAACTGCGCCATGAAGTAGACCGAGCCGGCGAAGCCGCATCCCACGGCCGCCGCGACATAGATCATGAAGCGCAGGCGGCGGACATTGACGCCCTGGCTCGCCGCCGCCACGGGGTTGTCCCGCATGGCGATCAGCGCGAGGCCGAAGCGCGAGCGCAGGAACCAGTAGCCGCCGCCGATGGCGACGAGGATCATCAGCGCGCAGAGAAGCGACATGGCGATGTTGCGCTCGAAGGTGGAATAATCCCGCATCACGCCCAGGGACATGCCGGCTCCGGCATTGACCCATCCAAGATTGGACGCCACCAGCCGGAACACCTCGGCCACAACCCATGTGCCGATGGCGAAATAGGGACCGTCCAGCCGGTGCAGCAGCATATAGCAGGGAACGGCGAGCACCGCAGGCGCCAGCAGCGACAGGAAGATGGCGAGGAACGGGTTGATGCCGAAGGTTTGGGCCATGACGAACAGCGCATAGCCGGCCGCGCCCATGAACGCCTGCTGGCCGACCGAGACCAGTCCGGCATAGCCGGCGAGCAGGTTCCACATCTGCGCCGCCAGAATGTAGCAGCACAATTCGAGCACCATGCGGATCGTGCCGGTCTTGGCCCACCACGGCATGGCCGCGAGCGCCACCAGGGCGAACACGAACAGGCTCAGCGCAATGATCCCGGAGAGGGTCTGACGCCGGACCTTGATGCTGATCTGCGCTGCATCCGCGCTGGGTGCGATGGAATGAGAAGTCATGGTTCACGCTCTCCCGAACAGGCCCTGAGGGCGCACGGCTAGAATCAGCAGGAAAACAAGATGGCCGGCCAGGACGCCGAAGCCGGGGTCGATGCGAAAACCGACAGCCTGGGCGATGCCCAGCACCATCGAACCGGCGAACGCACCCCATACCGAGCCCATGCCGCCGATGATCACGGCCTCGAAGGCGTAGATCAGCTGCGCCCCGCCATCGGCAGGCGCCACGGTCGAGCGCAGCGACTGAAACACGGCGGCAAAGCCGAGAATGCCGACCGCAATCGCCGTCGCCGCGGCATAGACGGTGCGCGGATTGATGCCGGTCATGGCCGCAGCCTCGACATCGGCCGAGGCGGCGCGCAGCGCCCTGCCGAAGCGCATGCGTTTCAGCATCAGGTCGAGCCCCAGCGTCAGGCCGGTCGCGACCAGCAGGACGAGCATCGGCAGGAGGCCGATATAGATACCGCCGATCTGGATCGACTGGCTTTCGATCCCGCCGCCCGGCAGCGAGCGGCTGTTGGCCGACCAGATCTGCAGCATCAGGTTCTGCAGCGCCAGCGACAGGCCGAAGGTCGCGATCAGCGACGGCAGCGGGTCCTCGCCCACCACCCGGTTCAGCACCGCGCGCTGGAGAAGCCAGCCCATCGCCACCGCCAGCGGCACCAGCGCCGCCATCACCGTGAACGGACCAAGCCCGAAGGCCGAGGCCAGCGAAATGCCGATCAGCGACAGCAGGATCACCAGATCGCCATGGCTGACATTCACGATCCGCATGACCCCGAACATCAAGGCCATTCCCAGCGCATATTGCGCATACATCCCGCCCAGCAGGATGCCCTGTACAAGTGCGTCAAACCACTGCATGGCCACCCCCGAAATAGGCTTCGCTGATCTGTTCGCGCGTGACGTCGTCGGAGCGTCCGCTCAGCGTCACGCGCCCTTCAAGCATGCAATAGAGCCGGTCGGACGCCGTCTTCGCGAGACCGACATCCTGCTCGACCACGACGATCGACGTCCCCTGCGCCCTGATTTCGGGCAGGACGGCATAGATCTCGCGGATGACCTTGGGCGCAAGGCCGAGACTGATCTCGTCGCACAGCAGCAAACGCGGCTGGCACAGCAATGCGCGTCCGATCGCAACCATCTGCTGCTGGCCGCCGGAGAGGTTTTGAACCGGCACGCGCGCCTTCTCCTTGAGAATGGGAAAGAGCTGATGCACCCTGTCCAGCGTCCAGTCGCCCTTGCTGCCATGACGGCTCGTCTGATCGATCGCCACGCGCAGATTGTCCGTGACGGACATGCCGGTGAACAACCGCCGCCCCTCGGGAACGACCGCCATGCCCTTCTTCACCATCTGGTCCGTCGGCGTTCCGCCAATGGGCCGGCCTTCGAAGCGGACCATCTCCGGCTTTACGGGCAGCAACCCCAGAACGGCCCGCAGGAAGGTGGATTTTCCGGCGCCGTTCGCGCCGATCAGCGCGATGACCTCGCCTTCGTCGACTTCAACATCGACGTCATACAGCGCCTGGAAATCGCCGTATCTGGCGACCAGACCATGTGTTGACAACAATTCCGTCATGCCTCGACCCCCATGTAAACCCGCATGACATCGGGGTTCGAAATGACGGTCCTGGGGTCGCCTTCCGCGATCTTCTCGCCGAAGTTCAGCACCAGAAGCCGGTCCGCCACCGCCATCAGCGCATGCAGAACATGCTCGATCCAGATGATGGTGACGCCGCGATCGCGGATCTGCGATATCAGGGCGACAAGCTCCTTCGATTCCTCGTCCGTCAGCCCGCCGGCGATTTCGTCCAGCAACAGAAGCTTGGGCCCCGAGGCGAGCGCCCGGGCAAGCTCCAGCCGCTTTCGGTCCAGCAGCGACAATGATCCGGCCAGAACATTGGCCCTGTTCAGCAATTCGCAATCGCTGAGCACCTGCGCACAGAATTCATAGCTCTCTGCCTCGGACCTGCCGCCGCCGAAGGCCGAGGCGACAAGCAGGTTTTCAAAGGTCGTCATTCCGGAATATGGCTGCGGAATCTGGTAGGTCCGGCCGATCCCCATCTGGCAGCGGCGGTGCGGTGGTTCGCCTTTCAGCATGACCTCTCCCAGCCGGATCTCGCCGGCGGTGGGCTTCAGGTCGCCGCTGATCATGTTGAACAGCGTGGTCTTGCCGGCGCCGTTGGGGCCCAGTATCCCGAGAACCTCGCCGCGATAGACATCAAAGTCGACATCATGCAGCACCCGGAACGCGCCGAAGCTTTTCGATACGTTCCGGGCCTGAAGAAGCC
>NZ_CFHTCS010000409.1:0-3669 GCF_984369615.1 Martelella sp.
TTACGGCCGCCTATCTGCCGGCGCTGCGCCCCGGCATCTTCGCCACGCTCCTCATCGTCTTCATCCAGTCGATCGAGGAGTTCGCCATCGCCTATATCGTCGGTTCGCCGGAAATCGTCACGGTCCCGACCCTTCTCTACGCAGCGCTCGGCCAGGACTTCGTCCGTCCCAACGCCGCCGTGCTGTCACTCATCCTCGTCGTCCCCAATGTTCTGCTGATGCTGATCCTCGAGAAGCTTCTGAAGTCGGCCAATCCGACGCTTGCATCAGGCAAGGGATAACGCGGTCGCATGCCCAGGAAGAAACCCAACGGAGAGACTGTCAAAATGCTGAAAACGCTTATTTTTTCGACCACCGCACTGGCGTTTGGCGCAAGCGCCGCATTCGCTGCCGACATCACCGCGATGAGCTGGGACGACATCGTCGCCAAGGCCAAGCAGGAAGGCGAGGTCAACTGGTATGTCTGGTATTTCCAGGACGATTTCCGCAAGGTCGTCGCCCCTTTTGAAGAGAAATACGGCATCAAGGTGAACATCCCGGCCGGCGGCACGGCCTCCGGCAATGCCGACAAGCTTCTGGCCGCAAGCGGCAGCGACACCGGTGATATCGACGTCTTCGCCTGGGGCTATGGCGACATGTCGACTCTTGATTTTGCCAGGCTCTTCACCCCGCTTTCCATGCTTCCGGAAGATGCCGGCCGCATCAACACGGTCAACAACATCGACGGCGGCGACTATGTTTACGCCTATTGGGGCAACCAGACCGGCATCGCCTACGACCCGGCCAAGGTCGACGAGAATGCCCTGCCGCAGACGCCGGAAGACTTCTCCGCCTTCTGGGAAGGCAATCCCGGCAAGTTCGGCTTCAACTATGAGAATGGCGGCTCCGGCCCGTCCTTCTATTCGAACATCCTGCGCGTCCTGTCCGGTCTCGACTTCAACGACGGCGATGATTCCGCCGCCCGCATCGAGGCGCTTGAGCCCGGCTTCGCTTTCTTCAACGATTATGCCGATGACTATGTAATCACGACGTCGAACGCCGACAGCATCATCCGCATGTCCGACGGCGAGCTGTTCATGGCACCGGTCTGGGAAGACCATCTGGCAAGCCTGCAAAAGAGCGGCGAAGCGCGCAAGGACCTCAAGCTCTACATCCCGGAAATGGGCATGAATGGCGGCGGCAACGGCGTTGCCATTCCGCAGAACGCCCCGCATCCGGCCGCAGCGGCCCTCCTGATCGACTGGCTGACCTCGCCGGAAACCCAGACGACGTTCAACGCCACCTTCGGCACGGCGCCGATGAATGCCAATGCCGATGACAGCAACGCGCTGATCTCCAACGACCAGCGCCAGTACTCGGTCCCGGGCGCCGCCCAGCCGTTCAAGACGGCGATGGAAGAAGCCTTCGTCGACAACGTCATCCTCGAGCGCTGATTTCTGCGAAACACTTGGCCCGGCGGTCGAACCGATTGCCGGGCCTTCCTCGCTCCTACAAAGAAAAACAAGAAAAGGCATGCTCTCATGAGCCCCCGACACTTCCATTCCGCGCGCACCGAGGCTGAACACGACAACTGGCTCAACCGCATCGACGAAACCGGCAGCAAAGATGAGGCTCTGCCGAGCATCACGTCTGACAACGGCGGCGGAAAATTCGCGACGGACGGACGCGTCCTGCCCTATCCCGGCAATACCTTCATTTGCCATATCGACAAGTCATCGCACGAATACGCTATTCTTTGCGAATTGCAGGAAAAGCTGAAGACGCTGCCGACGGCGCGCTATTTCACCTTCCTGCCGCATGAGAGCTTCCACATGACCGTGTTCTGCGGCATTTCCGGCAATCCGCTGGATACGGACGGCTGGCCGGACGGCGTGGAGCGCAGATTGTCGCTTACCGAGATGAACCGTCGTTTTCTCGCTGCTTCTGCGGATATCGAGGGTTTTTCCGGCGTTACCGTGCGCGCCGACCACCTGAAGGCCGGCTACTCCATCCACGCCGAACCAGCAGACCGCGAAAGCTTCGACGAACTCTGGCGGATGCGTGACCGGCTTGCCGATGCGACGGGCCTCAGGCGCGAGGATCACGACCGCTACCAGTTCCATATCTCGTTCGCCTATCGCATCCGGCGCATGCCGCCTGAAACCGCGAAAGCCCACGTCGAGCAGTCATCGGTCTTGTTCGAGGCGGTCTATCCGGAGCTTCAGGAGATCCGTCTCGGCCCGGTCGAATTCTGCTCCTTTGAGACCATGCACCATTTCCGCACGGAAAAACGGCTGATGCCGACGGGCTGATATCGGCGGCCGGTTTTTCGCGTTCCGCCTAGAGCGCCGTGCATCCATTCGGATGCACAAAGGACGCTCTAACCTATTGAATCTACGCATCGTGCTTTCCGAAAATCGATTCCGATTTTCGGGCCGATGCTGTAGCGAATGCTCGCGCGCGGGGCGGAGCAGGCAGCGCCGCTCCGGTTGCCGCTCATACCAGATCTCCCTCCGGATAGCGCAACTCGACGCCTTCTGCCTCGATCAGCGCCGCCATTTCCGGCGTCGGCGGCCCGTCGAGCACGAGAATGTCGGCATCGCCCAACCGGCCGCGCTTGGCCGGCGCGGGGCGGGAGAACTTGGAACGGTCGGCAACCAGGATCGAGGTGCGGCAGCTCATGCGGATCGCTTCGCGCGCGGCCGCTTCCTGCTGGTCGAAATCGACAAGCGCGCCGTCGGGTTCAACGCCGGCAACGCCGTAGATGCCGAAATCGGCGCGGTAGCCGTTGAACATGGTCTCCACTTCCTGACCGATCAGGTCGCGGTCGGGAAGCCGGATCATGCCGCCGGGAATGAAGATGCGGTTGGAGCTGTTCGGGCTGAGCGCCATGGCAACGTTCAGATTGTTGGTGACCACCGTAAGATCGTCATGATCGACCATGGCTGCCGCCACCATTTCCGGCGTCGTGCCGATCGAAAACATCACCGAGGCCCGGCTCGGGATCATCTGGGCGACGAGCTGGCCGATCCGGCGCTTTGCTTCGGGGTGCGACAGGCGACGACTGTCATAGGAGAGATTGACACCGGCGCTCATCCGTTCCACACCGCCATGGCTGCGACGCAGCTGGTCGGCGCGGCAGAGCATGTTGACGTCGCGGCGGATCGTCTGCGGCGAAACGCCAAACTCCTCCGCCAGCATTTCTATGGTCATCGCGCCATGCGTTTCGACCAGGGCCAGGATTTTCGTTTGACGATCACTTATGTTCATTAACGCCACTGAATTGCGATTTCGATGCGCGAACGAACATCCACCCGGCAAGTGACAGGGTTTTGAACCTATGATGACGTTTGAATGAAAGTGGCGCTCGGCAGGCTTGCCGACGCCGCGAGCCCGATCTGCGCTTCAGTCAGCCAAGCTGCATCAACAGCCCCATTGACGGCTCGCCCGTAACGGCAAGACCGTTTGCACGCTGATAGGCCGAGATCGCCGCGCGCGTCTGCGTGCCGAAAACGCCGTCCACCGTGCCGGCGTCATAGCCCCTGGCTTTCAATCCCGCCTGCAGCGCCTTGCGCTGGTCGGCGGTAAAGCCGTAGCGGTCCGGCGGGAACGTCCCGGCGATCGGGCCGGCGCCGGCAATGCGGTCGGCCATGTGGCCGACGCCGATCGCGTAACTCGTCGAATTGTTGT
>NZ_CFHTCS010000410.1:0-3610 GCF_984369615.1 Martelella sp.
GCGCAGTTCGCGGGAGGACCCCTTACCGACCCGTTCGCGCGCTTCGGCCGTGAGCAGAGAGCTGTTGTTGCTCATGGCATTTCCTTTCAGGTTGTCTGGAGCGTTGTGCCGGCAATCATTGTCGCCGACAAAACGGAGGGCCAGGCCCTCATTCGCGCTGCCTCCAAGGGTGTCTGCGCGAACGGGGTGGCTATATAGGAGGCCCGGCGAAAAGGCAAGGCTGGAGCGCGCCGGGGCGGCGATTGAATGCAAGGTCCGCTTCAACCTTAGCTTTTTGCTGTTAAGGCGAAATCCAAAGGGCTAATAATAGACGTAGTGACGTTGTTTTAGGGGTTTGTTGCCCGAGGGGACCGTGTGGACGCACTCATCTCGTGCCTTGTTGTCGAGCATACGCGCCGCTCGCTTGCGGCCGCGCTGATCATCGCCTTTGTGGGATCCTATCTGGCGATAAGCCTCGTCGGGCGGGTCCGCTCCCTGCCGCTGGTCCATTCCTGGCTGTGGCTGCTTCTGGCCGGCATTGTCGGCGGCATGACCATCTGGTGCACGCATTTTGCCGCGATGCTCGGCTACAGGCTTGATCAGCCGCACACCTACGACCCGGTACTGACCTTCCTGTCGCTCGGGGCGGCGATCGCCACCACCACGCTCGGCATGCTGATCGTCTGCAGCGGCGGCAAAACCCTGCTGGTTGAAGCGGGCGGCGCGGTCTTCGGCCTCGGCATCGCGCTGATGCATTTCATTGGCATGGCGGGTTTCGATGTCCCAGGACGATTCGTCTGGTCCGCGGACTATGTCGTGGCCTCGCTTGTCCTGGGAGCGGTCATCGGCGTGGCTTCCAGTTCCGCTGCGAACCGCATTCCCGGGCGCTGGAACCAGGCCTTGGCGACCGCACTCGTGGTGCTCGCGATCTTTGCCGTCCACATGGTCAGCCTCGCCGGGCTCACGGTCGTCCCCGACGGCACGATCCATTTTCAAGGCGATGGACTGCAACCGCAGACAATGACCTTCTTCGCCGCGCAGGCGGCGGGCATGGTGATCGTGCTCGGCCTCGGGCTGTTGATGCTCGATGCGAAGAATCGCAAGATCGTCTCCTCGCAACTGCACCGCGCCAGCGCGCACGATGCGCTCACCGGCCTGCCGAACCGGCGCGCGCTGATCGAGGAATTGCAGCGCATGCTGGAGGAAAGCCGGAGCGACACGTCGTTCGCCGTCGGATTTCTCGACATCAAGGGCTTCAAGGAGATCAATGTCGTGCACGGCAATGCCGCCGGCGACTTCATTCTGGGCATTATCGCGCAGAAGATCGTCGGCGTCCTGCCGGGCGATGCCTTCGTCGCGCGGGCAGGCAATGACGAGTTTGCGGTTCTCCTGCGCGGCTACCGGCATCGCCAGGACGTGCTGAAGGTCTGTCGCCGGGTGATGAGCGAGATCGCGCAGCCGCTTGAATGGCAGGGCAAGCGGATCGAGATCATTCTTCATGGCGGTTGCGCCCTTTATCCGGGCGACGGTCGGATTGCAGATGAACTCGTGGCCAGGGTCGATGCCGCGCTGCAGCGGGCAAAGCGGGGCAAGGCCGGGACGCTGGCCTTCTACGACGAGGCGCTGGACCATGGAGAGCGGCAGATGAACGCGCTGGCGCTCGACATGCGCCGCGCGCTGGAGGACGGCGAGTTCCGGCTCTATTATCAGCAACAGCACCTGACGGACGATCGTTCGATTTTCGGTTTCGAGGTTCTGTTGCGCTGGTTCCACAAGGATCTCGGACTGATCCCGCCCGATGATTTCATTCCTCTTGCCGAAAGGACCGGCTTCATCGTTACGCTCGGGGAGTGGGTGCTGCGCGAGGCCTGTATGGATGCGGTGCACTGGAAACAGCCTTATCAGGTCGGGGTCAATGTCGCGCCCCAGCAGCTTGCGGATCTGCATTTTCCGGAAAAGGTGGGAGATATCCTGCGCGAGAGCGGGCTTCCGGCCGACCGGCTTGAGCTCGAATTCACCGAAAGCGGCATTGTCGAGAATGTCCACCGGGCCCATGAGACCTTCGCCCGGTTGCGGGCGCTCGGGGTCAAGATCGCCATGGATGATTTCGGAACCGGGTATTCGTCGCTGGCGACGCTGCAGCAGTTTCCCTTCCACAAGATCAAGGTCGATCGTTCCTTCGTGTCCGGCCTGCCGCATGACACTCTGTCGGCCGCAATCGTCCGCTCGACCGTCATCATCAGCGAAAGCCTCGGCCTACGCGTGCTCGCCGAAGGGGTGGAAACCGAAGAGCAACTGGAATTCCTGCGGCACGAAGGCTGTCCGCGCGCCCAAGGCTATTACTTCGGCAAGCCGAAGCCGCGTGACGAGATAGAAGCTATTGTCACTGATGAAGGCGCCTTTGGCAGGCCGGCGAGAGATGCCGGGCGTTCGCCGGTGCAGAGTCGCTGACGGCGGTTGGTCCGGACGTCCCGAACGGCGGGCGTGGCTTCCGCCTGCGGGTTCCGCTCTCTTCCGCAACTGTCGGGCTTGCGTTTTCTCCGGCGACATGCGCTCCTTGGAGGACGGGCCGGACGGGAGAGGGGCGATGACATTGAGCGTCAAGGATGCGCTGGATGCGTTTCAGGCGCAAAACAACGCTGTCGACAAGCTGTGGGCCTATTTCTCGGCCGTCAGCCTGGCCGTGGCCGGCTATGTCATCTCCTACAGCAGCGGCGATGGGTTCAGCACGGCCCGCGTGATCGCCATTGCCGGCGCATACGCAATCTTCTGCATCAACAACAATATGGCGCTCGGCGCGGGGCAGACTTTGCTTGTGAGCCTGGCCCAGGCTGCCCGAAACAGCGGCGCCGCCGGCGGCGTGCCTTTGGATATCAAGGTGTTGAGCTGCCGGGCGGTGCGCTGGGGACAGGGCCTGATGGCTTCAGCGGTGGTCATCGGCACCTTGGTCTTCGGCCACGTATTAGGCTAAAGTAATTCGCCAGCAGATGGGAACATCTGACGTCTGAGAAAATGCGTCACTACAAAGAGATAGAGCGGTTCCGCGCGTCCGCGAAAGGCGGAACCGCTCTGGATGAGCTAGTCGAAAAGGCTCGAGACGGAGGATTCGTGGCTCGTCCTGTTGATCGCCTCGCCGATCAGCGCGGCTGTTGAGATCACCCGGATATTGCTGGCGGCGACCATCTCCCCGCGCGGCTGGATCGAGTCGGTGATCACCAGTTCTTCGAGCTTGGAGGAACTGATGCGCTGGGTGGCGGACCCCGACAGGACGCCGTGGGTGATGTAGGCGGTTACCGAGAGCGCGCCGTTGTTCAAGAGCGCCTCGGCGGCGTTGCAGAGCGTGCCGCCGGAATCGACGATATCGTCGATCAGGATGCATTCCTTGCCCTCGACCTCGCCGATGATGTTCATGACCTCGGATTCGCCCGGCCGCTCGCGCCGCTTGTCGACGATGGCGAGAAGACAGTCGAGCCGCTTGGCGAGCGCGCGGGCCCGCACAACGCCGCCGACATCTGGCGAGACCACCATGACATTGTCGAGGTTGCGTCGCGCCTTGATGTCGCGCGCGAGGATCGGCAGTGCATAGAGGTTGTCGGTGGGAATGTCGAAAAAGCCCTGGATCTGGCCGGCA
>NZ_CFHTCS010000411.1:0-3564 GCF_984369615.1 Martelella sp.
CGCCTCGCTGCTGCTGCCGGCCATGGGCATTGGCTATGCCGTGCAGAACCCGGAAACGCCCTATCTGATCTTCCTGGTTCTGGCGCTTCTTTGCGGTCTCGGCGGCGGCAATTTCGCCTCGTCCATGGCCAATATCAGCTTCTTCTTCCCCAAGGCCGAAAAGGGCAATGCGCTCGCCATGAATGCCGGTCTCGGCAATCTCGGGGTCTCGGTCATGCAGTTCCTGGTGCCGGTCGTCATCACCATGGGCGTCTTCGGCGCGCTTGGCGGCGAACCGCAGGCGCTGTCCGATGGCGGAAGGCTTTGGCTGCAGAATGCCGGTTTCGTCTGGGTGCCGTTCATCATCGCCGCCACCATCGCCGCCTATTTCGGCATGAATGACATTGCCTCGGCCAAGGCATCCTTTGCCGATCAGGCGGTGATCTTCTCGCGCTTCCACAACTGGATCATGTGCATTCTCTATACCGGCACATTCGGCTCGTTCATCGGCTACTCGGCGGGTTTCCCGCTCTTGATGAAAACCCAGTTCCCTGAGGTCAATGCGCTCTCCTACGCCTTCCTCGGCCCGCTGGTCGGCGCGCTGAGCCGGGCGGGCACGGGCTGGATCTCGGATCGCTTCGGCGGCGGCCGGGTCACCTTCTGGACCTTCGTCGGCATGTTCGTTGCCGTCGTCGGCGTGCTGCAATTCCTGCCGCAGGACGGGGTGGGTGGCAATTTCTGGGCCTTCTTCGCCTGCTTCATGGCGCTGTTCTTCCTCACTGGTGTGGGCAATGCGTCGACCTTCCAGATGATCCCGGCAATCATGCGCCAGGAAGTGCCGCGGCTGATGCCGGAACTGGATGCGGGCGCGCTGCAGAAGCAGACGGACCGCGAGAGCGCGGCGATCATCGCGTTTACCTCGGCGATTGCCGCCTATGGCGCATTCTTCATCCCCAAATCCTACGGCACCTCGATCTCGATGACCGGCGGACCGGACATGGCGCTGTGGGGCTTCGGCATTTTCTACGTCATCTGCGCCGTGCTGACCTTCTTCTACTACACCCGTCGCAACGCGCCGGTGCCCTGCTAATCGCCCGAAACAAAGGAACGGATCATGTCTCTTCTCCTCGACCGCCTCAACTTTCTGGCACGCAAGAATGTCGACACATTCTCCGATGGCCACGGCGTCACCACCAATGAAAATCGCGACTGGGAGGACGCCTATCGCAAGCGCTGGCAGCACGACAAGATCGTGCGCTCCACCCATGGCGTGAACTGCACGGGCTCCTGTTCTTGGAAGATCTACGTCAAGGGCGGGATCGTCACCTGGGAAACGCAGCAGACCGATTATCCGCGCACAAGGCCCGACATGCCCAATCACGAACCGCGCGGCTGTTCGCGCGGCGCCAGCTACAGCTGGTACATGTATTCGGCCAACCGGGTGAAATACCCGCTGATCCGGGCGCGGCTCCTGAAGCTCTGGCGCAAGGAGCGCGCCGACAAGAGCCCGGTTGCCGCCTGGCGCGCCATTCAGGAGGACCCGGCAAAGCGGGCCGAATACATCAAGGTGCGCGGCCTTGGCGGTTTCGTGCGCGCCACCTGGGACGAGGTCAACGATCTCATCGCGGCGGCCAACGCCTATACCGCGAAGAGGTGGGGGCCCGACCGCGTCATCGGATTTTCGCCGATCCCGGCGATGTCGATGGTCTCTTACGCGGCCGGGTCCCGCTACCTGTCGCTGCTCGGTGGCACCTGCATGTCGTTTTACGACTGGTATTGCGATCTGCCGCCGGCCTCGCCGATGACCTGGGGCGAGCAGACCGACGTGCCGGAATCGGCCGACTGGTACAATGCCGGCTTCCTGATGCTCTGGGGCTCCAACGTGCCGCAGACGCGCACGCCGGATGCGCATTTCTATACGGAAGTGCGCTACAAGGGCACGAAGTCGGTCGTCGTCTCGCCGGACTATTCGGAAGCCGCCAAATTCTCCGATCTTTGGCTCCATCCGAAACAGGGAACCGATGCGGCGCTTGCCATGGCGCTCGGCCATGTGATTCTGCGCGAATACCATCTCGACCGGAAGGTCGGCTATTTCGACGATTACTGTCGCCGCTACACCGATATGCCGATGCTGGTGCGGCTGGTGAAGAAGGACGGCCGCTACGTGCCGGAACGCTTCCTCCGCGCCTCCGACTTCAAGGATGGCCTCGGCGAAAGCAACAATCCGGATTGGAAGACCGTCGGTTTCGACGCGAAGACCGGCGAGGTCGTCGCGCCGCGCGGGTCGGCGGGGTATCGCTGGGGCGAGAAGGGCAAGTGGAACCTCGAGCAGAAGGATGGCGCGGGCAGCGACATCGATCTGGTCATGAGCCTTGCCGAAAACCATGACGGCGTCGAGGACGTCGCCTTTCCCTATTTCGGCAGCCGGGCCCACGACTATTTCGAGGGCACCGACCATGACGACGTTCTGGCGCGCAAGGTGCCCATCCGCAGGGTGGCACTTGCGGATGGCGAGGCGGTGGTTGCGACGGTTTTCGACCTGTTCGTCGCCAATTACGGCCTCGACCGTGGCTTCGGCGGCGACAATGTCGCGACCTCGTTTGACGACGCAACGCCCTACACGCCGGCATGGGCGGAGAAGATCACCGGCGTTCCCCGCGAGCAGATCATCGCCACCGCCCGCGCCTTCGCGGGCAACGCCGAAAAGACCAATGGCCGCTCCATGGTCATTCTCGGGGCCGGTCTGAACCACTGGTACCACATGGACATGAACTATCGCGGCATCATCAACATGCTGGTGATGTGCGGTTGTATCGGCCAGTCGGGCGGCGGCTGGAGCCATTATGTCGGCCAGGAAAAGCTGCGCCCGCAGACCGGCTGGCTGCCGCTTGCCTTCGGGCTCGACTGGCAGCGCCCGCCGCGCCACATGAACTCGACCTCGTTCTTCTACGCCCATACCGATCAGTGGCGCTATGAGACGGTGAAGGTCGACGAACTGCTGTCGCCCACCGCGCCGGAAGGCCCGTGGGATGCGACGCTGATCGATTACAACATCCGCGCCGAGCGGATGGGCTGGCTGCCCTCAGCGCCGCAATTGCGCACCAACCCGCTGGAGGTCGCCCGCGCGGCGGAGGCCTCGGGCCAAAAGCCCGCCGATTATATCGCCGATGCGCTGAAATCCGGTACGCTTTCCATGTCCTGCGAGGACCCGGATGCGGAGGAGAACTGGCCGCGCAACATGTTCGTCTGGCGCTCCAACCTGCTCGGTTCCTCGGGCAAGGGGCACGAATATTTCCTCAAGCACCTGCTCGGCACGTCCCATGGCCTGCTTGGCAAGGACCTCGGCGACGAGGGCCGTCAGGAGGTGAAGGAGGCTGTCTGGCATGACGAGGCGCCGGAAGGAAAGCTCGATCTGCTGGTGACCCTCGACTTCCGCATGTCGACCACCTGCGTCTATTCCGACATCGTGCTGCCGACGGCGACATGGTACGAGAAGAACGACCTCAATACCTCCGACATGCACCCCTTCATCCACCCGCTGACCAGTGCGGCCGATCCGGCCTGGCAGTCGCGCTCGGACTGGGA
>NZ_CFHTCS010000412.1:0-3553 GCF_984369615.1 Martelella sp.
CCACGCGGTCGAGGAGATCGTCGGCACCTCCGCCGTTCCGCCCCTGCCGCCGTCCGTCACCGGCGTCAGGCTGAAGGACGTGAAAAGCGGCGAGAAGACCACCATCGATGCCGACGGCGTGTTCATCGCCATCGGCCATGCGCCGCAGGTCGACCTGATCCGCGACCAACTGAAGCTGAAGCCGAACGGCTACCTCTGGACCGAACCGGGCACGACGAAGACCAGCGTCGAGGGCGTCTATGGCGCCGGCGACGTTGCCGACGACAATTACCGTCAGGCCGTGACGGCAGCCGGCATGGGATGCATGGCAGCACTTGAAGCGGAGCGCTTCCTGACCGAGCAGAAAACCGGTACATTGGCGGCCGCGGAGTAGAATTCATGAAAAGCACGAGCATGCCTCTGGATTGGGACAAGCTGCGCATCTTCCATGCGGCAGCGGAGGCGGGCTCGTTCACCCACGCGGCCGACAAGCTGCATCTTTCCCAGTCGGCCATCAGCCGCCAGGTCAGCGCGCTTGAGCAGGATGTCGGCGTCAAGCTGTTCCACCGCCATGCCCGCGGCCTGATCCTCACGGAACAGGGCGAGCTTCTCTACCGCACCGCCCATGACGTGCTCCTGAAGCTCGAGGGCGTGCGCTCGCGGCTGACGGAAACCAAGGAGAAGCCGTCCGGCAAGCTGAGGGTGACGACCACGGTCGGACTCGGACAGGGATGGCTTACGGACAAGGTGCAGGAATTCCTGCAGCTCTATCCCGACATGCAGATCCAGCTCATCCTCGACAACGAGGAACTGGACGTGAACATGCGCCACGCCGATTGCGCGATCCGCCTGCGCCAGCCGCAGCAGCCGGATCTGATCCAGCGCAAGCTGTTTACCGTGCACATGCATGTCTACGCCTCGCCCTCCTATATCAACCGCCATGGCGAGCCGCAGTCGATCGAGGATCTCGACAACCACCGCATCATCACCTTCGGCGAGCCGGCGCCGGCCTATCTGCTTGACGTGAACTGGCTGGAAATCGCCGGGCGCTCGCCCGACAATCCGCGCCCGGCGCACCTGCAGATCAATTCGCTCACCTCGATCAAGCGCGCGGCGCTGCTCGGCATCGGCATCGTCATGCTGCCGGATTACATCGTCGGGCGCGACCCGGGCCTCCTGCAGCTCGTCACCCATGCGGATGTGCCGAGCTTCGACACCTATTTCTGCTATCCCGACGAGATGAAGAATTCGGCCAAGCTGAAGGTCTTCCGCGACTTCATCGTCGCCAAGTCGCGCAACTGGAGCTTCTGAAGAAGCGCCGCCTCCGGGTCATTTCTTTTTCACGCCGTCTCTCGGATCGCCCGCTTGTGCGAACTGATCAACGAGTCAAGCGGGCGCCAGCGCCGATTCCCGGCCAAAACTAGCCTATTTTTTAGGCATTTGCCAAGACTGCTTCTGATTGGTCAATTTCAGCTGCAAATTTCATTTCCTGCATGGCAGCCATGCAGAAAATCGCATTGCAGAATGCCTAATTCGGGGGCATATCGCACATAGCTGATGCAGTTGGTGCCCAACTTCTCCCTGGTGCACCGCAGCAGCTGTTCCCCTCTGGAGGTTTTGAGAGACCTTCTAACTCAAAGGGCCCCGTTTTTCGGTGGCCCTCTTTTTTTGCCCGCGATTCCCTGTTCTTTTTTTTCGCATTTCGAGATGAAAACTGTTGCAACGCGCACAAAAAAGAACCATATCCTGAGTTAGCTGATGCATACGGCGACGGCTTTTTGAGTCTCGCTGCAGCAGCTGTTCCCCTCTGGAGGTTTTACCTTCACACCTAACAAGGGCCCCGTTTGGAGGCCCTTTTTTTTGCCTTGCGTCAGGGTGTGAGCCGCAAGGTTTCCCCGGTGATTCCGCGCGTATACGCTTTCTTGTCTTTTATGGTCTAGAAGAACGGGACCTTTGGGGGCGAACCGGCATTCGGGAGCCATTTCGGGGCGACAGCAAAATTGCGCATATGTCCGGCGTAGGCTACACATGACAGAGCTTCGGGGGCCCGAGACGGAAAGGAATTGAATGGCCAATCTTTTTGATCCCATCACGATCGGCGATGTCACTCTCGAAAACCGCATCATCATGGGCCCGCTGATGCGCAACCGCTCCCCTGATGCCGTCCCGAACGCGCTCAATGTCGAATACTACCGTCAACGCGCGACGGCCGGCCTTATCGTCTCCGAAGCAACCGCCATCACCGAACAGGGCCAGGGCTATTCCCATGCGCCGGGCATCTACAGCGACGCCTCTGTCGAGGGTTGGCAGAACGTGACGAAGGCCGTCCACGAGCAGGGCGGCAAGATCTTCTGCCAGCTGATGCATGTCGGCCGGATTTCGCACAAGTCGCTGCAGCCCTTCGGCGATCCGCCTGTCGCCCCCTCCGCCATCCAGGCCCGCGCCAAGACCTTCGTTGTCTATTCCGACGGCACCAGCGACTTCATCGAAACCTCGATGCCGCGCCAGCTCAAGCCCTACGAAATCTCCGGCATCATCGAGGATTACCGCCGCGCCGCCGCCCGCGCCATGGAGGCCGGTTTCGACGGCGTCGAAATCCACGGCGCCAATGGTTATCTCGTCGACCAGTTCCTGCGTTCCGGCACAAACCAGCGCACCGACCTTTACGGCGGGCCGCTGGAGAACCGCGCGCGCTTCATGTTCGACATCGTCGGCGCCATCTCGCGCGAGATCGGCCCCGGACGCACGGCCATCCGTCTTTCACCCGTTGCGCCGTCAAACGACATTTTCGACGAAAAGCCGCAGGCGCTGTTCAATTATCTGGCAAGCCAGCTGAGCGCCTACGATCTCGCCTATATCCATATCGTCGAGGGTGCTACCGGCGGCGATCGCGGCTACCAGCAGGGCCCGGAACCGTTCAATTACGAGGAGATGCGGGAAACCTACTACCGCACCGACGGATCCGGCGCATGGATGGTCAATAACGGCTATGACCGGCAGCTCGCCATCGACGCGCTGGAAAAGGAACGCGCAGATCTGATCTGCTTCGGCCGCCCGTTCGTCGCAAATCCCGATCTTGTGCGCCGGCTGCGGATCAATGCGCCGCTCAATGCGTTGGATCAGAGGACGCTGTTCGGCGGCGATGAGAAGGGCTATACCGACTATCCCGTGCTCGGCGGCTGAACATCTTGGGCCCGCCCGGGCGCGAAGACGGGGTCGTTTCGACAATGCTGAAATTCCTGCGCGGTGAAATCCTGCTTCTGCAGGCGGTTCCGGTCGCCCTGCTCGCCTATCTGTTCGAACATGCCGTCATGGAGGCCGGGCAGGCGTTCGCTTTGGTCGCCGCCGCGGCCTTGATCGTCTCGATCGCCACGGCCTCCATGCGCGTTGCCCACCACGCCGAAATCCTCGCCGCCAAGGCGGGCGAGCCTTATGGCACGATGATCCTGACGCTGTCTGCGGTTCTGGTCGAGGTGCTGATCCTGGTGATCATGATGCAGCAGACCCAGCAGCCGACGCTGGTGCGCGACACGATCTATTCCGCCGTCATGCTCGACATCAACGGCATTCTCGG
>NZ_CFHTCS010000413.1:0-3550 GCF_984369615.1 Martelella sp.
CGTCTCGCGGAAGACCGCCGAGTTGCGATCCGCCAGCTCGATCGGGGCGACGCCTTCCTTTTCGGCGGTCTGCTGCATCTTCTGCCCGTGCTCGTCCGTGCCGGAGAGGAAGCGCACATCCATGCCGTCCAGCCTGCGGAAACGCGCAAGCGCGTCGGTGGCGATCATGGTGTAGGCATGACCGATATGCGGCGCGCCGTTGGGATAGAAGATCGGCGTTGTGATGAAATACCTGTTGTTGTCGCTCATTCCGCTGTCCGTGTGCATGGCTGTCTGGGAGCCGGTTCGCTCCGGGGACGTTTCTGATATTGCGGGCAAGCCGGCGTCCGCTGAAATCCGGAACCGGTGCTGAAATCTGACCGGTCTTACCGCCCCTCAATCAGCGCATCAAGTCAAACCTGCTTCAGGCGTCGGCGCCCGGGGGCTCAAGCGTGGATCGCAGCCGCGACAGCAGATCGAGCGCCAGCTGCCTGCGGTCGAGATTGTAGGCATCGGCTTCCGCCACGTCGGCCGCGATCCTGGAGGACAGACCGGCCAGCCTTTCGGCAAGCGGGAGATCGCCGGAAAATGCCGCCTCGCGCGCCCGCGTCTTGATGTCCCCGTCTATATGGCCGAGCAGAAAATCGAAAATGGTCTCGTTCTCGCGCTTTGCAACCGTATCCGCAAGCTTGTGCATGACGAGACGCGCCTCTGCGGGCGTTCCCTCCAGCACGGCCTCATAGGCATCGATGATCTCCAGCCCGCCATAGTTGACCAGCTTCAGGGCTTCGGCGACGCTGCCGTTTGCGAGCGCCGCCATGCGCTCTTCGTCCTGCCCCCCCGCAGAAAGGCCGAGCGCGCCGAGCGCCGCAGCCAGGTCCTGCGCGGCCAGCGGGCGCAGGCGCAGCGGCAGGCAGCGCGAGCGGATCGTCGGCAGGAGCCTTCCCGGCGCGTGCGAAATCAGCAGGAACATCGCGTTTTTTGGCGGCTCCTCGAGGATTTTCAGAATTGCGTTGGCGGCATTGCGATTAAGGTCGTCGGCCGCATCCACGATCACGATGCGCCAGTTGCCGGTTCCCGAGGTCTGGGACAGGAAGTGGCCTGCCCGGCGCACTTCCTCCACGGTGATCGCGGTCTTCAGCTTGCCGCTCTTCGCATCAACCGGGCGCTTCAGATGCAAAAGGTCATGCGATGCGCCGGCGATGATCTGGCGCGTCAGCGGCGATGTCTGGTCCGGCTCGATCAGGTGATCCGGCGCATCGGCGGGATGGGGAAAATGCAGCACGTGGTTGGCAAAGCGAAAGGCGAGCGTCGCCTTGCCGATGCCGGCCGCCCCTTCCAGAAGCAGCGCATGATGCCCCTTGCCGCCGCGATAGGACTGGGCGAGATAGGCTTCGGCCTCGCCGTGACCGAAGAGATGGCGGTTGCGCGAAGGCTCGACAGCGCCCTCCAGGAGCAGTTCGTCAGCCATCGGCGCCACTCCCGAGATTGCGGGAGGCAAGAACTTCCGAAACGACCTGCCAGACCGCCCCGGCAACCGTTTCGGGCGCGGCCGCGGCATCGATAACCCGGCAGCGCTCGGGCTCGGCCTCGGCAATGCTTAAAAATGCCTGCCGCCGCGCCGCGTGAATGGCAAGGTCGTCCTTCTCGAAGCGGTCGGGCGCGCCGGCAAGCGCGGTTTCCGGCAGCCGCCCGCGCACCCGCTTCAATCCTTCCAGTGCATCGAGATCGAAGATCAGCGTCAGGTCCGGGCGAACGCCGTTGACGGCGACCCGCTCCACCGTGGCGACGAATTCCGGCGCCAGCGCGCCGGTCGCCCCCTGGTAGGCCCTCGAGGAATCCATGAACCGGTCGCAGAGCACGATTTGTCCCGCCGCGAGCGCCGGCCGGATGATCTCCTCGACATGATCGTTGCGCGCGGCGGCGAACAGCAGCACCTCCATGCCGACGCCGAAGGGTTCGGCAGCGCCGGAGAGCAGAACATGGCGCACGGCCTCCGCGCCAGCCGAACCGCCGGGCTCGCGGGTGACGCGAACCTTGTGTCCCAGCGTGCCGAGGCGTTCGGCGAGCAGCCGGATCTGCGTCGATTTGCCGACGCCTTCCCCACCCTCGAAACTGATGAAAATGCCCTGCTCAGCCATGTCGTCCGTCGCCTTTTGTCCCGACAGACGCCGGTTTAGAGGATTTCGGCGGCGGGAAAAAGCCCCGGGGGCGCGGGGCCCTATTTTTTAAACGGAATGGGCGCGACGACGGGCAGGCTCGCATCGTCGGTCAGGATGGACTCCGCCGCCTTTCCGGCTGCGCTTGTCGGCGCTTCGGGCGCGTTGTCGACGAGCGCCAGCGCCTCCTGCGGCGCCTTTGCGGAGGCGACTGCCGCGACCTTCATGTTGGCGGCCGTCGCCGCCGGCTTCTTCTCGGCCTTGTTCTCGACGAGGGCCATCAGCGTGTTGGAGCGCTCGGTCGCCGGTTTCGTCTCAGCCTGCGCAAGCTGAACGCCTGCTTCGCCGAAGCGGGCGGGGTCCACGCCTTCCGGCACGGCCTTCTTCTCGAAGGAGGCGAGAAGATAATCCATGTCATCGGGCGACTGCGGCGCGGGACCGATATAGTCGACACGCACATCGGCAACGCCCTCATGGGTCATGTCGAGCATCTCGGCCGCCTTTTTCGAAAGATCGATGATCCGGCCGGAAACGAAGGGACCCCGGTCGTTGACGCGCACGATGACGGAGCTGTCGTTCTTCTTGTTGGTGACGCGGACATAGCTCGGCAGCGGCAGCGTCTTGTGGGCCGCCGAAAGATGGTTCATGTCGTAGGTCTCGCCGTTGGCGGTGCGCCCGCCGTTGAAGTTCGGCCCGTACCAGGAGGCGAGCCCCTCCTTGGAATATGTCTCGACATGTTTGGGCGTATACCACTTGCCCCTCACCTGATAGGGCTTGCCGACCTTCTGGTAACCGAGACTCGTGGCAGTTGCCGTCTGTTCTCCAGCAGTTTCCGTGGCATCCTTGGCCTCATCCCCGGCCTTTTCGGATGTATCTCCGGTGGTCGTGCAAGCACTCAGCATGGCTGTCACGGCCAAGATTGCGACCGAAGCGGATAACCGGAACTCTCTCATGCCAGCAATTCTTCCATTTGTCTTGACCGGCCGGCGGGAAAACCTCGCCTGAAACCGCCATCTTGAAATTTGGATATCGTCCCCTATGCGGAGACTTCGTGGCCGCTTTAAGGCGCGTAGCAAATTCGAGAGCCGTGTTCAACCCGCAATTGCCGGAAGCACCGCAACCACAGGCGTGGGAGGAGCATACCGGCACAGGCGGGCTAGCGCATCGGCCCGAAAATCGGAATCGATTTTCGGAAAGCACGATGCGGAGGTTCGATAGGTTGGAGCGTCCTTTGTGCGTCCGAAGGAACGCACGGCGCTCCAATACGGCATTGACCGCCGCAAGAAAGCGGTGATAAAGCGCGGAACGCTGCAGGGATGACGGTCGCAAAAACCGCCGACCGGCAGCGCAGCCCTCACGGAGGAGTGGCCGAGCGGTTTAAGGCACCGGTCTTGAAAACCGGCGTGCGTGAA
>NZ_CFHTCS010000414.1:0-3530 GCF_984369615.1 Martelella sp.
CTGGACGAGATGGGGGGCTTGCGCGGAGACGCCGGGCGGATCGCCGTCGGCGTGCTGATCGCCCAGGATATCGCCGTCGTGCCGATGCTGATCTTCGTGTCGAGCTTCGGCGGCGCGGGGTTCGACGTGACCTCGACGGCGATCCGCGTGATTGTCGCCGTCGGCATCATGGCCGGCCTGCTCTGGTATTTCGGCCGCTACGGCAAGCTGAAGATCCCGTACGCGGAGAAGGTGGAGGACAAGGTCGAACTTCTGGCGCTCGGCGCGCTGGCGCTCTGCTTTTCGGCGGCGGCCCTCTCGGGCGTTGCCGGGCTGTCGCCGGCCTACGGCGCGTTTCTTGCCGGCATCTGCGTCGGTAACTCGACGCTTCGAAGCCGCGTCATTCCGGTCGTCGAGCCGATCCAGAGCGTGCTTCTGGTGATTTTCTTCCTCTCCATCGGCCTGCTGATCGATCTCGGCTTCATCTGGCAGAATCTGTGGACCGTGCTGCTCGCCGCCGTCGGCGTCATCGCCGCCAAATCCGTGCTGAACGTGATGCTCCTGCGCTGGACCGGCTCCTCCGCCCAGACGGCGCTCGTCGCCGGGCTTTCCATGGCCCAGGTCGGCGAGTTCTCCTTCGTGCTGGCCGCCGCCGGCCTTGCCGCCGGCGCGCTCGGCGAGGATCTCTATCGCCTGGTCATCGCCATGACGGCGATCTCGCTCCTGGTTTCGCCCGTGTGGGTCTCGGTGATGCGCCGGCTCGAGGCGAGCTTCAGCGCCGGGCTGCAAAGCTATCGCAACGCGCTGGCGGTCGCCTATGCCCAGGAACTGCGCGAGGTCGATCGCGGCCGTATCTTCGTCGGCCGGATGGCGACAGGCGCCCGCGCGCGCCTTCTCGCGCTCAGCCATGCAAGACGCGAGCGCCGCCGCAGGAAGGTCGAGCGCAAGGCGGAAAAGGCGCGGGAGGAGCGGGCGGTCGATGCAAAGGCAGGGCAGCAGCTAAAGGGCGCTGCCAATGGCGAGGGCGGCGGCGCGGAGTAAGGACCGCTTTACCTCGGCGTCAAGCCCGGCTAACCTGACCCCCGTTCAGCTTACCGCCCTTCCGGCGGCGGGCCCCGGCATGCCAGGCCGGGAGGGAGGCCAAGCCTCCGGTTCGGCCCGACCCTTTCATACCGGGATCTTCCGATGACTGTCCTTGCATTCCTGCGCGAAAACGCCCGCTGGGTGGGCGGCGCGTTTTTGATGAACTATTTCACAGCCTTCGGGCAAACCTATTTCATCTCGCTCTCGGCGGGCGACATCCGCGCCGAATATGGCCTCAGCCACGGTGATTTCGGCCTCTTCTATATGGGCGCGACGCTCTTGAGCGCGGCAACGCTCACCCGCCTCGGCCGGATTGTCGACGAGCGCAGCGTGGTGCAGGTTGTCCTTCTCGTCATGCCGCTTCTGGCGCTCGCCTGCCTGCTGATGGCCTTTTCGCGGTGGGTCTTCCTGCTGTTCATCGCGCTCTACATGCTGCGGCTCTTCGGACAGGGCATGATGAGCCATATCGCGGTGACCGCCATGGGGCGCTGGTTCAACGCCATGCGCGGGCGGGCCGTTTCCTTCTCCTCGCTCGGCCTGCAGACGGCGGAGGCCAGTTTTCCCCTGATTTTCGTTTTCGTGTCCGGCCTTGTCGGCTGGCGCGGCAGCTGGGTTGCCGCAGCTGCCCTGACGCTCGCCGTCGGACTGCCGCTGATCATCGCGTTGATGCGGGTGGAGCGCGCGCCGCAATCGGCGGCCCCCGGCCAAAGGGTGCAGACGGCCCCGCGCGACTGGACGCGCGGCGAGGTGCTGCGCGACCCCTTGTTCTGGGCAATCCTCGCCGTCTTCCTGGCGCCGCCCTTCATCGGCACCACGATCTTCTTCCACCAGGTCTATATGGTGGAGTTGCGCGGCTGGACGCTGGAAATGTTTGCCGGCTCGTTCTTCCTGATGTCGGTCTCAAGCCTGGCGGCGATGCTGGCAACCGGCGTTATGGTCGACCGGTTCTCATCGGTCGCGGTCATGCCCTTCATGCTGCTGCCGATCGCCGCCGCCTGCCTGGTCATCGGCTTTACGGGCGCTTCATGGACGCCATTCGTCTTCATGCCGCTGATCGGCTTTTCCATGGGGGCGTCGGGTACGCTCAACGGCTCGCTCTGGCCGGAGCTTTACGGCGCGCGCCATCTCGGCAGCATTCGCGCCGTCGTCATTGCGGCGATCGTGTTTTCCACCGCCGTCGGCCCGGGTCTGACCGGCTATCTGATCGATGCCGGCGTTTTCTATCCGGCGCAGATTGCCGTGATGGGCATCGTCAGCATCGCTCTCGCCATGCTGATGGCAGGCCTGCGCCGCCGCCTTCTGAAACGGGCCGGCGCATAATGAAAAGCCCGGCTCAAACGAACCGGGCTTTACTAAAAAATCAGTCAGAACAAGATATTACTTGATCTTGGCTTCCTTGAACTCGACGTGCTTGCGCGCGATCGGATCATATTTGGTCTTGACCATCTTTTCCGTCATCGTGCGGCTGTTCTTCTTGGTGACGTAGAAAAAGCCGGTGTCTGCCGTCGACAGCAGCTTGATCTTGATCGTTGTTGCTTTTGCCATGTTCTTCTGCCTTCAAGAGCAATCCGCCCTCCATTCTGGAGAAAGCGGAACCGGTACGCCCGGACTGTTACCTAAAAATCAAGAAGCGCCCGCATCGGACGCTTCGCTGGGCTCGCCGGGCCTTCGCCACGGCAAAATCTGGCGGGACACTACGAATCTCCACGCAAAAGTCAAGGCTGGGCTGTCGCAAAACCGAAAGCATTGGCCTTCAACCGAGACTTTTGTTGCCGCAAGGCCGATAGTGTTCTTAAACGCCGACGGCGCAACAGGCGTGAACGAGACGGGGAACGGATCATGATACCGTGGGAAGAACTGGACGAGACCGCAATCCCGGGCGAGGCGGGCACGCTGCGGCTGAAGCGGCGCGGCGCGGAATATTCGATCATGCTCGGCGCGAACGAACTGATGAACAGCCGGCTTTCCGGCTCGGAGGAGGCGCTGGCGGAACTGTCGGCCGAGAAGCTTGCCGGCCGCGCACGGCCGATGGTGCTGATCGGCGGCCTCGGCATGGGGTTCACGCTGCGCGCGGCGCTCGCGGTTTTGCCGAAAGATGCCCGCATCATCGTCGCCGAACTGGTGCCGGCGGTCATCGCCTGGGCACGCGGGCCGATGGCCGACGTGTTCTCGGGATCGCTCGACGATCCCCGCGTGGAGATTGTCGAAGGCGACGTGGCGGCGCTGATCGCCGATTCGAAGGGCCGCCTCGATGCGATCCTTCTTGATGTCGACAACGGACCGGACGGGCTGACCCGCGACGACAACGACCGGCTCTACAGTCTCGCGGGCCTTGCCGCCTCGAGAAGGGCGCTGAAAAAGGGCGGCGTGCTCGCCGTCTGGTCCGCTCATCCCGATGAACGCTTCACCGCCCGCATGAGGAAGAGCGGTTTCGAAACCGAGGGGAAGACGGTGCGCGCCCACCGCAA
>NZ_CFHTCS010000415.1:0-3512 GCF_984369615.1 Martelella sp.
CGCCGACCCTTAAGGGTTTTGGTAAAGAAATTCCGGGCTTCAGGCTTGACGGTGGCCGGGGAACCGAGTATGTCCGCGCCAACGGAACCCATGTGAGGTCTGGCCGTTCGGGAAGCCAAATGTCCCGGAGTTCACCTCAGACTAGGTTCTCATACAGCACGTTGAAGATCAAATGCTGCACGCATGACGCGGCAAGGCGCCTGTGTCCTCTGCTTTAAGGTCCATCTGCCGGGAAGGCGGGTCGGGCCGTGCTTGTGCGCATATAGACGCTGAAAGTGCTTCTGTTCGCCGGTGACGGCATTGAAATGCCCCATAAGGGCGACGAGACACGAAATTCTAAAGGGATGGGTATATGCCTACCGTAAACCAACTGATCCGCAAGCCGCGTCAGCCCCAGGTCAAGCGGAACAAGGTTCCGGCGCTGGAACAGAACCCGCAGAAGCGCGGCGTCTGCACCCGCGTCTACACCACGACGCCGAAGAAGCCGAACTCGGCTCTTCGTAAGGTTGCCAAGATCCGCCTGACCAATGGCTTCGAAGTCATCGGCTACATTCCGGGCGAAGGCCACAATCTGCAGGAACACTCCGTCGTCATGATCCGCGGCGGCCGCGTGAAGGACTTGCCGGGTGTGCGTTACCACATCATCCGCGGCGTTCTCGATACGCAGGGCGTCAAGAACCGTAAGCAGCGCCGTTCGAAATACGGTGCGAAGCGTCCGAAGTAATTCGGTTTTCATTTTTCTGGCGCTGCGCGAGGTTCTCCGCGTCTTAAGCGCCGCAACTGTTGAGAGACAAAAAGCATGTCACGACGCCACAGTGCAGAAAAGCGTGAGATCAACCCGGATCCCAAATTTGGCGATCTGGTGATCAGCAAGTTCATGAATGCCATCATGCTGCATGGCAAGAAGTCGGTTGCCGAGACGATCGTCTACGGCGCGCTCGACGCCGTTGAAGCTAAGATGAAGCAGGACCCGATCGAGGTCTTTCATCAGGCGCTCGAAAACGTCGCGCCGCACGTTGAAGTCCGCTCGCGCCGCGTTGGCGGTGCGACCTACCAGGTTCCGGTCGACGTCCGTCCCGAGCGCCGTCAGGCTCTCGCCATCCGCTGGCTGATCGCAGCCGCGCGCAAGCGCAACGAGACCACCATGATCGAGCGCCTGTCCGGCGAGCTCATGGATGCTGCGAACAACCGGGGTTCTGCCGTCAAGAAGCGTGAAGACACGCACAAGATGGCCGACGCCAACCGCGCATTCTCCCATTACCGCTGGTAATTCAGATACGAGGGAAGGCCTAACATCATGGCTCGCGAATATAAAATCGAAGATTACCGTAATTTCGGTATCATGGCGCACATCGACGCTGGCAAGACCACGACGACCGAGCGCATCCTCTTCTACACCGGCAAGTCCCACAAGATCGGTGAAGTTCACGACGGCGCGGCCACGATGGACTGGATGGAGCAGGAGCAGGAGCGTGGCATCACGATCACCTCCGCTGCCACCACCACCTTCTGGCAGGGCCGCGACGGCAAGAAGCGCCGCTTCAACATCATCGACACCCCCGGACACGTCGACTTCACCATTGAAGTCGAGCGTTCGCTGCGCGTGCTCGACGGTGCGGTCGCCCTTCTCGACGCCAATGCCGGCGTCGAGCCGCAGACGGAAACCGTCTGGCGCCAGGCCGACAAGTACAACGTTCCGCGCATGATCTTCTGCAACAAGATGGACAAGATCGGCGCCGACTTCTATCGCTCGGTCGAGATGGTCAAGTCCCGTCTCGGCGCGACCCCGGTTGTCATTCAGCTCCCGATCGGCGCCGAAAACGACTTTGCCGGCGTGATCGACCTGATCGAGATGAAGGCGCTTGTCTGGGACGGCGAACACCTCGGCGCGCAGTGGGATATCACGGATATTCCGGCTGACATGAAGGACAAGGCCGAAGAATGGCGCGAAGCGATGATCGAGGCGGTCGTCGAGATCGACGAAGCCGCCATGGAAGCCTATCTCGAAGGCGAAATGCCGGACAATGACACGATCCGCAAGCTCCTCCGCAAGGGCACGATCGGCGTTCAGTTCTTCCCGATGCTGTGCGGCTCGGCTTTCAAGAACAAGGGCGTCCAGCCGCTTCTCGACGCCGTCGTCGACTTCCTGCCGTCGCCGATCGACATCGAGTCGATCAAGGGTATCGACGTCAAGACCGAAGCCGATATCGAGCGCCACGCTGATGACAACGAACCGCTTTCGATGCTGGCGTTCAAGATCATGAACGACCCCTTCGTCGGTTCGCTGACCTTCTGCCGCGTCTATTCGGGCAAGCTCGAAAAGGGTTCGGGCGTTCTGAACACGGTCAAGGAAAAGCGCGAGCGCGTCGGCCGCATGCTGCAGATGCATTCGAACTCGCGTTCGGACATCGAGGAAGCCTATGCCGGTGACATCGTAGCGCTTGCCGGGCTGAAGGAAACCACCACCGGTGACACGCTCTGCGACCCGCTGCACCCGGTCATCCTGGAACGGATGGAATTCCCCGAGCCGGTCATCCGGATCGCGATCGAGCCGAAGACCAAGGCCGACCAGGAGAAGATGGGCATCGCGCTCAACCGTCTCGCTGCCGAAGACCCGTCCTTCCGCGTTTTCTCCGACGAGGAGAGCGGTCAGACGATCATCGCCGGCATGGGCGAGCTTCACCTCGACATTCTCGTCGACCGCATGAAGCGCGAGTTCAAGGTCGAGGCCAATGTCGGCGCGCCGCAGGTTGCCTACCGCGAAACCATCACGCAGGCCCACGAAGAAGACTACACCCACAAGAAGCAGTCGGGTGGTTCGGGTCAGTTCGCCCGCGTCAAGATCATCTTCGAACCCAATCCCGATGGCGAGGATTTCGTTTTCGAATCCAAGATCGTCGGCGGCTCGGTTCCGAAGGAATACATCCCCGGTGTCCAGAAGGGTATCGAAAGCGTTCTGTCGTCGGGTCCGCTCGCCGGCTTCCCGATGCTCGGCATCAAGGCCACCCTCGTTGACGGCGCCTATCACGATGTCGACTCCTCGGTTCTCGCCTTCGAAATCGCTGCCCGCGCATGTTTCCGTGAAGCTGCCCGCAAGGCCGGCGCCCAGCTCCTCGAGCCGATCATGAGCGTCGAGGTGGTGACCCCGGAAGATTACGTTGGCGACGTCATCGGCGACCTGAACTCCCGTCGCGGCCAGATCCAGGGCCAGGAGCCGCGCGGCAACGCGACGGTGATCGAGGCGGAAGTGCCGCTCGCGAACATGTTCAAGTATGTCGATACGCTGCGTTCAATGTCTCAGGGCCGCGCGCAGTATACGATGACCTTCGATCACAACGCGCCGGTCCCGTCGAACGTCGCGCAGGAAATTCAGGCGAAGTATTCCGGTTCGAAGTAACCGGCCGAAACGCATAATCGAATTCACCCCTCTGGGGTCTGAAAGGAATAGGAGCCTAAAATGGCAAAGGCAAAGTTTGAGCGGAGCAAACCGCACGTCAACATCGGCACGATCG
>NZ_CFHTCS010000416.1:0-3500 GCF_984369615.1 Martelella sp.
GGGAGGGGTTCCTTTTGGACGCCTAAATGGGGTCCCATTACAACGCCGATTGACACCCTTCGGCACGGCGCTGGTGATGGCGACGGAACGCGGGCTGGCCGGCGTCGCCTTTGCCGATCCCGGCGAGGAGAAGACGGCACTTGAGGACATGTCCGCGCGCTGGCCGGCAGCATGCTATCTCGAGGACGGGCCGATGACCGAGGCCTATGCCCGCCGCATCTTCGATCCGGCCGAATGGGCGGAGGACCGGCCGCTCAAGGTCGTGCTCATCGGTACGGATTTCCAGGTCCAGGTCTGGGAAAGCCTATTGAAGATCCCCTTCGGCAGGGCCAAGACCTATTCCGAGATCGCCTGCGAGATCGGTCGTCCGAAGGCCTCGCGCGCGGTGGGCGCCGCGATCGGCCGCAATCCGGTCTCCTTCGTCGTGCCCTGCCACCGCGCGCTCGGCAAGTCCGGCGCGCTCACTGGCTATCACTGGGGCCTGACGCGCAAGCGCGCCATGCTGGGCTGGGAAGCGGGACGCGCCTGATCCGCCCTCGGCAATGCCTCGCGCCGGCGCCGACAAATTTATCGAGGCCGTTTGCGACCGGTCAAATCCTTGTCTAAATCGATTGATATCTTGCCTTGACTTGCGAAGCAGCGCCTTGCGATAGTCGCGGGCGAATTACAGCGGATGTCGGCGCTTGCGTCCGGCGCCGATGTTTGCCAACAGTCATTGAAAGATCACCGCGGCGCGTTAGCCTTGGCAGCAGACGGCGCCGAAAAGGCGCGAATGCTGTTCGGCTTAAGAAATCGAGAGCGGTTCGCCGGCCTTTCTGCCGCGAACCCGGAAAACGAAGGATGAGGATCATGGCTTCCAAACTTGACCAATTGCGCGAGATGACAACGGTCGTCGCCGATACCGGCGACATCAAGGCCGTCGCCAAGCTCAAGCCGGTCGATTGCACGACCAACCCCAGCATCGTGCTGAAGGCGTTGTCGACCGATATGTTCGACGAGCAGTTCGCCGCCGCGATCAAATGGGGCAAGTCCCAGTCCGGCGACAGCGATGCTGTTGTCGACGCCGTTGCCAGCCGCCTGGCGATCGATGTCGGCGCGGCGCTGGTCGATCTGGTTCCGGGCCGGGTTTCCACCGAAGTGGATGCCGACCTGTCGTTCAACACCGAAGGCTCGATCAAGAAGGCGCATGAGATCATCGCGGCTTACGAGGAACGCGGCATCGGCCGCGAGCGCATCCTGATCAAGCTGGCGTCGACCTGGGAAGGCATCCGCGCCTGCGAAGTGCTGCAGAAGGAAGGCATCGACTGCAACCTGACCCTTCTGTTCTCCAAATGCCAGGCGATCGCCTGCGCCGATGCCGGCGCCTTCCTGATCTCGCCCTTCGTCGGCCGTATCCTTGACTGGTACAAGAAGGCCACCGGCGAGGACTACACCGCCGAGACCGATCCGGGCGTCCTGTCGGTGCGGTCGATCTACAATTACTACAAGTCCAACGGCATCAAGACCGTGGTCATGGGCGCCTCCTTCCGCAACACCGGAGAGATCGAGGGGCTCGCCGGCTGCGATCGCCTGACGATCTCGCCGAACCTGCTCGAAGAGCTTGAGGCCGACCAGGGCAAGCTGGAACGCAAGCTCTCGCCGGACGCCTTCGAGCCGGAGCCCAAGGTGGAGATGGACGAGCAGACCTTCCGCTGGATGATGAACGAGGACGCCATGGCGACCGAAAAGCTCGCCGAAGGCATCCGCAACTTCGCCGCCGACCTTGGAAAGCTGCGCACGCGCGTCGCCAAGGAACTCGACGTCTGATCACAAAAACGTCAGACTGATGGAAAACGCGACCCGGCCCTGGCGGCCGGGTTTTTCTGTTTTTCATGCGCGCCGCGTTTTTCGCACGCGCCTTCGTTTTCTATTTAAAGAATTGTTTTTATTCAGAAAATATTCAGCCATGCCGCCGGCGCCCTTTGCAGGACCGTCTTCGGCGGCGATTTTTCAAGGCTGTCAGCGTCAACATTTGAGCAACGCTGCGGTGCGTATTCGGCGACTTGTTGATCGATTGATTAAACCCTAACTCCCGGTCATCGAACGCAACAATGATGACACAGGAGTTCATCACCATGTCCAAGTTTATCGCATCCGCCGCACTGGTTTCCATTCTCGCCGCCGCTCCGGCCGCCTTTGCGCTGCAGCCCTCCGCCATCCCGGAAACCGGCAAGGTCACCAAGGCCCCCGTCGGCAGCACCGTCACCATCGAATCCACCGGCAAGTTCGGCAACCGTTACCAGAACTATTTCCGCGTCGGCGAAGACGGCGAACTCGACTTCGTGTTCCAGGACTCGGCCAACTGATTTTTCGACAAACAAGAGGCCTGCGCCCCTGAGCTTTAGGGGCAGCACACCCGGCGGACACGATAAAAAATACGTCTTCCGTCTTTCGGCCTCTTGTTAATCAAATGATTAAACCTACATCCGACCCATCAGAGAAATTCAGTCAGGAGACTGTCATGAACAAGATTTTTGCATCCGCCGCTCTCGTTTCCGTCCTCGCCGCCGCGCCGGCCGCCTTCGCGATCCAGCCGTCGGCCATTCCGGACACCGGCAAGGTCACCAAGGCCCCGGTCGGCAGCACGGTCACCATCGAAACGACCGGCAAGTTCGGCAATCGCTACGACAACTACTTCCGCGTCGGCGAAGACGGCGAACTCAAGTTCGTCGATCAGTACCGCACCAACTAATCAGACATCCCGGAGGCCATGGAGCAAAGGACGATCATCCTTCTTTCTCCAAACGCCGTAATCCGGGCAGATCAGCCAACCCACACAAATTCCAATAAGGAGACTATCATGAACAAGATCTTCGCATCAGCCGCCCTCGTTTCCGTTCTCGCCGCCGCGCCGGCCGCCTTCGCGATCCAGCCTTCGGCCATTCCGGAAACCGGCACCTTCAACAAGGCGCCTGTCGGCAGCACGGTCACCATCGAATCGACCGGCAAGTTCGGCGATCGTTACCAGAACTATTTCCGCGTCGGCGAAGACGGCAAGCTCGATTTCGTCGATCAGGTGCGCGAAAGCAGCAACTGATCGCTTCCTCGTTTTCCTGGGCGAAGCAGAAAGGGCGACCGCAAACAGCGGCCGCCCTTTTCTTGTGCCTGACGAGTTGAAATCAGCTGGCGGCCGCCAGAAGCGCGGCGACGAGCCCCTTCGTCGAGGAATCGTGCCCCTCCGCGCTTTCGCTGCCGGAAACGACAGGCAGAAGACCGGTCGCCAGTTCCTTGCCGAGTTCCACGCCCCACTGGTCGAACGAATTGATGCCGAAGAGCACGCCCTCGACGAAGACGCGGTGCTCGTAAAGCGCGATCATCCGGCCGAGCGCATAGGGCGTCAGCGCATCGTAGACGAAGGTGATCGACGGCCGGTTGCCGGAAAAGACGCGGTGCGGCGCGATCTTCCCGGCGGTCGCGGCATCCATGCCCTTGTCGAGAAGCTCGGCTTTTGCCTCTTCCAG
>NZ_CFHTCS010000417.1:0-3488 GCF_984369615.1 Martelella sp.
TCCCGTCGGGCCAGATGGGCATGGACAAGATCGGCACGCTGAACTGGTCGAATGCGGCCGCTCAGGCGCGCATGGACAACCTGCTTTCGGCCTATTACACGCAGCAGCCGCTGCACGGCGTCTATGCCTCCAATGATGACCTCGCCATGGGCGCGATCTCCTCGCTGAAGAGCCTCGGCTACGGCTCCGGCGACCTCAAGATGCCGATCATCACCGGCCAGGATTCGAACCTGCCGAACGTGAAGGCGATCATCGAAGGCCTGCAGTATTCCTCGATCTTCAAGGATACCCGCAAGCTTGCCGAAGTCACCGTCGGCATGGTCGAGGCGATTTCCGAGGGCAAGCAGCCGGAAATCAACGACACCTCGACCTACAACAATGGCGACAAGGTCGTGCCGTCCTATCTGCTGGAGCCGGTCGCCGTGACCAAGGACAACTGGAAGCAGATCCTGGTCGACGACAGCGGCTACTACACGATGAAGCAGATCGAAGAGTAACCCCGAGAGCTTCGCGTGGGGCCTGCCGCCGGCCGTTCCGGTCGGCGGCGGCGCCGGGCGCCAGCCGGGTGAGGGTGTCATGACAACATTGCTCGAAATGAAAAAAATCACAAAGACCTTTCCGGGCGTGAAAGCGTTGAGTGATGTCGATCTCGCTGTCGAAGAAGGCGAAATCCACGCGCTTGTGGGCGAAAACGGCGCTGGCAAGTCGACGCTGATGAAGGTTCTTTCAGGCGTCTATCCGCATGGCAGCTATGAGGGCGAGATTTATTATGCCGGCGAACTGGCGACGTTCGGCGGTATCTCGGACAGCGAAAAGAAGGGCATTATCATTATCCATCAGGAACTTGCCCTGGTTCCGCAACTGTCGATCGCCGAAAATATCTTTCTCGGCAACGAAGTCGCCAAGTCCGGCGTGATCAGCTGGCCGGATACCTATCAGAAGACCGAAAAACTGTTGCGCAAGGTGGGGCTGAAGGATCCGCCCGCAACCCTCGTCGAAAAGATCGGCGTCGGCAAGCAGCAGCTTGTCGAGATCGCCAAGGCGCTGTCGAAGGACGTGCGGCTTTTGATCCTCGACGAGCCGACCGCGGCCCTTTCGGAAAGCGACAGCGCCAAGCTCCTGAGCCTGCTTCTGGAACTCAAGCAGCAGGGCATCACCTCGATCCTGATTTCCCACAAGCTGAACGAGGTCGAACAGGTCGCCGACAGCATCACCGTCATTCGCGACGGCGCTTCGGTCGCCGATATCGATTGCCACAAGGAAGAGGTCAGCGAGGCGAAGATCATCCAGGCCATGGTCGGCCGGGCGATGGAAAACCGCTACCCCGACCGCGAGCGTAACATCGGCGAGGAGCTGATGGCGGTGAAGGACTGGAGCGTCTGGCATCCCGAGCAGACCGACCGCAAGGTGATCAAGAACGTCAAGTTCAATGTGCGCGCCGGCGAGATCGTCGGCATTGCGGGGCTGATGGGCTCCGGGCGCACCGAGCTTGCCATGAGCATTTTCGGCCACAGCTACGGCCGCAACATTTCCGGCGAGGTCTGGCTCGGCGGGCAGAAGGTCGATGTCTCGACCGTGCCGAAGGCGATCTTCGCCGGCCTTGCCTATGTGACCGAGGACCGCAAGGCGCTCGGGCTCGTGCTTGACGAGCCGATCACCAAGAACGTCACGCTGGCAAACCTTCCGGGCGTTTCGAAATACGGCGTGCTGAACACGGCGGAAGAGACCAAGACGTCGGAATACTATCGCAAGGCGATGAATATCCGCACGCCGACGGTGGCCCAGCGCGTGGTCAATCTTTCGGGCGGCAACCAGCAGAAGGTCGTTCTGTCCAAATGGCTGTTCACCCAGCCGGACGTGCTCATCCTCGATGAGCCGACCCGCGGCATCGATGTCGGCGCGAAGTTCGAGATCTACAGCCTGATGAACCAGCTTGCGGCCGAAGGCCGCGGCGTGGTGATGATCTCGTCGGAAATGCCGGAACTGCTCGGCATGTGCGACCGCATTTACGTTATGAACGAGGGGGCATTGGTGGGAGAGCTGGACGCCGCAGAGGCGAGCCAGGAACGCATCATGTCCTTCATTGTCAGAAAATAGAAAGAGATGACGATGAATACTCCTGAGGAAAATGCAGGCCAGAGCAAACCCTCGATTCGCTCCTACCTGACGCTGAGAATGCGCGACTACGGCATCTTGCTTGCGCTGATTGTCATTATCGCCTTCTTCCAGATCGTGACCGACGGCGTTCTGATGCGCCCGGTCAACATCACCAACCTGTTCCTGCAGAACTCCTATGTCATCATCATGGCGCTTGGCATGCTGATGATCATCGTGGCAGGGCATATCGACCTGTCCGTCGGCTCCATCGTCGGTTTCATCGGCGCGCTTGCCGCCGTGCTGATCGTGCAATGGAACGTGCCGGTCATCGTCACGATCTTCGCCTGCATCTTCGCCGGCATGCTGATCGGCGCGTGGCAGGGTTACTGGGTCGCCTACTGGAAGATCCCGTCCTTCATCGTCACGCTGGCGGGCATGCTGATCTTCCGCGGCCTGTCGCTGTGGCTCCTGAACGGCCAGTCCGTCGGTCCCTTCCCGAGCTCGTTCCAGCTTCTGTCCACGGGCTTCGTGCCGGACATTTTCGGGGTCGGAAAGCCGAACATGACGGCGCTTGCCGCCGGCATCATCGCCGCCGCCGCGATCGTCTATCTCGCCTGGCGGGCCCGTTCGCGCAATGTTGCCTACGGCATCGAGGATGAACCCTATTCCTTCTTCCTCGGCCGCAACATCATCGTCGCGGCGGTCCTGGTCTTCGTCTCGTGGAAGCTCGCTTCCTTCCGCGGCCTGCCGAACGTTCTGGTCTCCATGGCGATCCTGACGGTGATCTACACCTTCATCACCGAAAGCACGACCTTCGGCCGCCGCGTCTATGCGATCGGCGGCAATGAGAAGGCGGCAGCCCTTTCCGGCATCAACACGAGACGTTTGAACTTCATCGTCTTCGTCAACATGGGCATGCTCGCAGCCCTTGCCGGTCTCGTCTTCGCGGCCCGCCTCAACATCGCGACCCCGAAGGCCGGCAACGGCTTCGAGCTCGATGTCATCGCGGCCGTCTTCATCGGCGGTGCGTCGATGTCCGGCGGCGTCGGCAAGATCGTCGGCGCGGTTGTCGGCGCCTTCATCATGGGCATCATGAACAACGGCATGTCGATCATGGGCATCGGCATCGATTACCAGCAGGTGATCAAGGGCCTCGTCCTGCTCGCCGCCGTCGTCTTCGACGTCTACAACAAGAACAAGGCCTGACGGCGAAAGCCACGGGACGAAAATCAAAGGGGGCAGGGCGGTTTCCGCTCTGCCCCTCTTTTTTTGCGTTCTGCGCGGCCCGTCAGCCGCGCCTGCGGCAGGACGAGCGCACGATCAGCCGCGACGGCAGGCGCAGGAGCCGCGGAGGCGTGGCCCGGGCGGGCGTGTCCTCGGCCTCCAGCCGC
>NZ_CFHTCS010000418.1:0-3484 GCF_984369615.1 Martelella sp.
CGCAGGGCGAACTCGAAGCCCTTCGCGGCCAGTACGACGAATCCAAGGCCCGCCTCGAGCAGCGGTTCATGGACAAGGTCGAAAAGGTCCAGCGCGGCGATGAAATGCCTCCGGGCGTGATGAAGATGGTCAAGGTCTTTGTTGCCGTGAAGCGCAAGATCCAGCCCGGCGACAAGATGGCCGGCCGCCACGGCAACAAGGGCGTGGTCTCCCGCATCCTGCCCGCCGAAGACATGCCGTTCCTGGAAGACGGAACCCATGTCGATGTCGTGCTGAACCCGCTTGGCGTGCCGAGCCGCATGAATGTCGGCCAGATCCTCGAGACGCATCTTGCGTGGGGTTGTGCCGGCATGGGCAAGCGCATTGGCCAGATGCTCGAGGAGTATCAGGAAACCAATGACATCAAGCCGCTGAAGGAGACGCTGACCAAGGTCTATGCGTCGGAAGCCAAGGACGAAGTCTCGCAGTTCGACGACGAAAGCCTGGTTCGCCTGGCCGACGAGGCCAAGCGCGGCGTTTCCATCGCCACGCCGGTCTTTGACGGCGCGCATGAGGGCGACGTCTCCGAGATGCTGTCCTGGGCGGGCTATGATCCGTCGGGCCAGTCGGTGCTGTACGACGGACGTACGGGTGAGCCCTTCGACCGCAAGGTCACCGTGGGCTACATGTACATGATCAAGCTCAACCATCTGGTTGACGACAAGATCCACGCCCGTTCGATCGGCCCGTACTCGCTGGTCACCCAGCAGCCGCTGGGCGGCAAGGCCCAGTTCGGCGGACAGCGTTTCGGCGAAATGGAGGTCTGGGCACTTGAGGCCTATGGCGCCGCCTACACGCTGCAGGAAATGCTGACCGTGAAATCGGACGATGTTGCCGGTCGGACCAAGGTCTATGAAGCCATTGTCCGCGGCGATGATACGTTCGAGGCCGGTATTCCGGAAAGCTTCAACGTTCTCGTCAAGGAAATGCGTTCGCTGGGCCTTTCCGTCGAGCTTGAGAACCGTGCCGACGAGGCCGGTGCGGAAGCCGACGAACTGCCGGACGCCGCGGAATAGGATCAAGACACGGCGCGCCCGCCGCAACCGGCCGGGCGCGTCTTCGACACCCAGTGCATGGTAAGCGCGAAGTGTCATTTTTGCCGCATTTCGCGGCTATCACCGTTTCAAGAGACATGAGTTCCGGCATCGGGGTTTGGCCGGAATGATCTGTCAGCAAGGGCGATGCCGCCCAGTCAAGGAGACAGGCATGAACCAAGAGGTCATGAATCTTTTCAATCCGCAGGCGCCGGCGCAGGTCTTCGATTCGATCCGGATCTCGATCGCCAGCCCGGAAAAGATCCTTTCCTGGTCTTATGGCGAAATCAAGAAGCCGGAAACCATCAACTACCGCACGTTCAAGCCCGAGCGTGACGGCCTGTTCTGCTCGCGCATCTTCGGCCCGATGAAGGACTATGAGTGCCTGTGCGGCAAGTACAAGCGCATGAAATACAAGGGCATCATCTGCGAAAAGTGCGGCGTCGAAGTCACGCTGTCGCGCGTGCGCCGCGAGCGTATGGGCCATATCGAGCTCGCCGCTCCGGTCGCCCATATCTGGTTCCTGAAGTCGCTGCCGAGCCGTATCTCGACCCTTCTCGATATGACGCTGAAGGATGTCGAGCGCGTTCTCTATTTCGAGAACTACATCGTCACCGAACCGGGCCTGACCGACCTGAAGGAGAACCAGCTCCTTTCGGAAGAAGAATACATGATGGCCGTCGACGAGTTCGGCGAGGACCAGTTCTCGGCCAATATCGGCGCGGAAGCCATCTATGAGATGCTTGCCGGCATGGATCTTGAGAAGATCGCGGGCGACCTGCGCGCCGAGCTGGCCGACACCACGTCGGATCTGAAGCAGAAGAAGCTGATGAAGCGTCTCAAGATCGTCGAGAACTTTCTTGAGTCGGGCAACCGCCCCGAATGGATGATCATGAAGGTCGTTCCGGTGATCCCGCCGGACCTGCGTCCGCTCGTCCCGCTCGACGGCGGCCGTTTCGCGACGTCGGACCTCAACGATCTCTATCGCCGCGTCATCAACCGCAACAACCGTCTGAAGCGGCTCATCGAGCTGCGCGCGCCGGGCATCATCATCCGCAACGAGAAGCGCATGCTTCAGGAATCGGTCGATGCGCTGTTCGACAACGGCCGCCGCGGCCGCGTCATCACCGGCGCCAACAAGCGTCCGCTGAAGTCGATCTCCGACATGCTGAAGGGCAAGCAGGGCCGCTTCCGCCAGAACCTGCTCGGCAAGCGCGTCGACTATTCCGGCCGTTCGGTCATCGTGACCGGCCCGGAACTGAAGCTGCATCAGTGCGGCCTGCCGAAGAAGATGGCGCTGGAACTGTTCAAGCCCTTCATCTACGCCCGTCTCGACGCCAAGGGGTATTCCTCGACCGTCAAGCAGGCGAAGAAGCTGGTTGAAAAGGAACGTCCGGAAGTCTGGGATATCCTCGACGAGGTCATCCGCGAGCATCCGGTGCTCCTGAACCGCGCGCCGACGCTGCACCGCCTGGGCATCCAGGCGTTCGAGCCGACGCTGGTCGAAGGCAAGGCCATCCAGCTGCATCCGCTCGTCTGCACGGCCTTCAACGCCGACTTCGACGGCGACCAGATGGCCGTTCACGTGCCGCTGTCGCTCGAAGCCCAGCTTGAAGCCCGCGTGCTGATGATGTCGACCAACAACATCCTGCATCCGGCCAATGGTCAGCCGATCATCGTGCCGTCGCAGGACATGGTTCTCGGCCTCTACTACCTCTCGATCATGAACGAGAACGAGCCCGGCGAAGGCATGGCCTTTGCAGACATGGGCGAGCTCCACCATGCGCTCGAAAACAAGGTCGTCACGCTGCACTCCAAGATCAAGGGCCGTTTCAAGACGGTCGACGAGGACGGCAACGAGGTCTCGAAGATCTACGAGACCACGCCCGGTCGCATGATCATCGGCGAGCTTCTGCCGAAGAACTCGAACGTTCCGTTCGAGACCTGCAACCAGGAAATGACCAAGAAGAACATCTCCAAGATGATCGACACGGTCTACCGCCATTGCGGCCAGAAGGACACGGTGATCTTCTGCGACCGGATCATGTCGCTCGGCTTCGGCCATGCCTGCCGCGCCGGCATTTCCTTCGGCAAGGACGACATGGTCATTCCCGATGCCAAGCACGAAATCGTTGCCGAGACCGAAGCGCTGGTGAAGGAATACGAGCAGCAGTATAATGACGGTCTCATCACCCAGGGCGAGAAGTACAACAAGGTTGTCGACGCCTGGGGCAAGGCGACCGAGAAGGTCACGGAAGAGATGATGGCCCGCATCAAGGCCGTCGAGTTCGATCCGGAGACCGGTCGCCAGAAGCAGATGAACTCGATCTACATGATGAGCCATTCCGGCGCCCGCGGTTCGGTGAACCAGATGCGTCAGCTCGGCGGCATGCGCGGCCTGATGGCGAAGC
>NZ_CFHTCS010000419.1:0-3472 GCF_984369615.1 Martelella sp.
CATCGGCGCACTGCCTGGCTCCTGCGCATACGCGCTCGAAACGAAGGGAAGCGCGAGCGAAGCAGCGGCGCCGCCCCTGAGCAGATTGCGCCTGGTTACGGCCCTGTCTTTACAATCCTGACACATGATATTCTCCTCCAAACCCCAAGAACCTTTGCACCCTGCCGATTCATTAGGGAGGGCGAATATACGTCGCGGCCACGAACAACGCCATTAATATTCATGGTCCCGTCCGGCAAGCATGACGAATCCGCGCCGCGCCCGGTTGCCTGCGCTGGCGACGCGGTGCGTGAAAGCCTCTCCGGCGTCGTCATCGAAGACCTCGACTGGCGCGCCTTTATCGACCGCTACCACAGGGAAGGGGGCTTTGTTCCGGCTCGACCCGCCCTATTTGGCTTGCGAGACGTGGTGCAGCAGGGACAGCTTCCTGCGTGCCGGCCTCGCTGAAATGGCGAAGCGGCTCGCAGGGATCAAGGGACGGTTCATCCCTTCGCTGAATGACCGGCCGGAGGCGCGGGAGCGCTTCTCGGCGTTTCAGTTCGCCGATGTGAAGCTCGACTACATGATCGGCGGCGGCGGGCAGAAGCCGGTGGGCGAGGTGTTCATGCCGGGCGGAAAGGATATTCGTCCAGACGGATACCTTCCCCTGTTCTGGGGAGGAATACCGCTCCGGCCAAGCCGCGCGGGGCGAGGCTGGTGCGCTGTTCCGGACAAGAGGTCGGGGACACTCTCTTGTGCGGAAGATTGTGTTCCTTCATAGTTTTTAATTACATGGCAGGTTTCGAAAATGCGCAGCAAGACAGTTTCTCTCAAATACTCGGGCTTCCTTCTCAAGCGCGCCCTGCCAATATTGGTGTTGACCGGCTGCATCGGCCTTGGCGTCTTGGGGCTCCTGATCTGGGCGGGTCAGGAGGCTGATCGCGTTTCGTACAATCGACAGGCTAGTCTGGCTCAACTCGTTGTTTCGCAACTGCGTTCCAAGGTCGCCCACAACCAGGAAAGTGTGACTGTATGGGACGATGCCGTCGAACAGGTGCGCGCGCGTGACAGCGAATGGATGGATAATAACCTTGGAGCCTGGATGCATGAGTACTTCGGACTCGATCAGGCCTATGTTCTCGATCCCTCGAATCAAGCTGTTTACGCGTTTGCGGATGGCGGACCGAGGGCTCCGGATGCGTTTGGCGTAGTCGAAGACGAAGCTCTGCCTTTGGTTCTTGCTCTTCGCGACAAGCTTCGGGTGGGCGACGACAGCCAGGTCAGCGATACCGTGCTCACGCCCGGCGTGTCTGATTTAGCCGTCATCCAGGGGCGTCCCGCTGTCGTCAGCGTCAAGCCAATCGTTTCCGATACCGGTGACATTCAACAGATACCCGGTGAGGAAAGCGTTCACGTGGCTGTGCGCTTCCTTGACGGAAGCCTGATCGAAGAGCTGAAGACCGACTATCTGTTTGAAGACCTGCATTTTTCATGGACGGCGAGCGATGCGCCGCATTATTCCAGCCTGCCCTTCTATGCGGCTGATGGATCCGTTTTGGGATACATGGTGTGGCATCCCCATCACCCGGGTGAAACGATGCTATCAAAGCTTATCCCGGTTTTGTCCGCCTTTATTGTATTGGCACTTTGCGCGATCGCGTTCTCTCTGTTCCTTTATCACAACCGTTCAAAAGAGCTGCAGGCGAGCGAGGAGCAGATCCGGTACATGGCGCTTCACGATCCGTTGACCGAACTTCCCAACAGGAACTATTTCAACGAGTACGTCGATGTCGAGTTGACCAAGGGAGGGGCGAGCGCCCTTCTGTTCCTCGATCTGGATCGGTTCAAGCAAGTGAACGATACGCTCGGTCACCCTTCAGGTGACGCTTTGATTCGCGAATTCGGTCAACGTTTGAAGGCTATCGTGCGTCAGGGCGATGTCGTTGCGCGCGTCGGCGGGGACGAATTTACCGTGATGCTCAGGGGAAAGGTCAGCGTGGGGGAAGTCGATGGTATCTGCCAGCGCATAGTCGATTCTGCCCGCCGTCCCTTTGTGCTCGGCGGCCAGGAAGTGTTTGTCGGCGTGAGCGTTGGAGTGGCGCTGGCGCCGCGCGATGGCAGTGACCGTGTCAGCCTGCTTCGGAGGGCCGATGTTGCCCTGTACTTTTCGAAGAACTCCGGCCGCAGCCGGTATACCTTCTTTTCCGAGAGTATGGACCAGTTGCTCAGCAGGCGCCAGGAGATGGAAGGGGATATGCGTGCGGCCCTGAAGGCCGGCAATGAATTTCAGGTTCACTATCAACCCATTATTGGCGCTCGCGACCATCGGGTCAAAGGGTACGAGGCGCTCCTGCGCTGGGAACATCCCAAATTCGGCTCGATCTCTCCCGAATTGTTCATTCCCATAGCGGAAGAAACCGGGCTGATCGAGGCTGTCGGCGCGTTTGTCTTGCGGGAGGCCTGCACCGCCGCAGCTGAGTGGTCCGGGAAGTCCGTTGCCGTCAATGTGTCCGGCATCGAACTCCGCGACGAAGGCTACGCCGCAAAAGTCAAAAATATACTGTTGTCCACCGGACTGTCGCCGCAGGCTCTCGAACTGGAGGTGACTGAAACAGCCGCGACCGACGAGGCCTCTGCCGTCGTCGCGAATCTCGACGCCCTGCGTGCAATAGGCGTGCAGATCGCGATTGATGATTTCGGGACTGGCTTCTCGTCGCTTGGCCGGCTGCGAACCCTGAATGTCGATCGCATCAAGATCGACAGAAGCTTCGTACGGGGGTTCGGCGAGAAAGCCGGCGATGAGGCTATAATCCGGGCCATTGTTGAGCTGGCCCACGCGAGTGGCCTCAAGACGACCGCGGAAGGCGTTGAAACGTCATTTCAGGACGCCGGTCTGATCAGGATTGGCTGTGACAGCCTTCAGGGCTTCCTGTACTCGAAGCCCGTTCCTCTTCGCGACATTGAACTCACTCGCTCTCCCGACAGCTCGCCCGGCTGAGTGCAAGAGCGGCGCGTGGACGTCGCCGTGGCGTGCGCTTGTTGCCGGCGCGGTCGGCCCTGTCGTTTTCTGCATCGCGTCGCTTTAAACCTCGATTGCCGTTTCGGCGTCTTCGACCGACCATGCCGGCTTAAGTCGTTTCGCATTTTTGGCTATCGCCGGATCGGCGTCCTGCTTGAGCGCAAGGGTATGATCATGAACCACAAGAAGCTTTATCGGCTCTATCGCGAAGAGGGGTTGTCGGTAAAACGCCGACGCGGACGGAAACGGGCACGTGGCTCACGTTCGCCGATGCCGCAGGCCGCTCATCCCAACGCCCGCTGGTCACTCGATTTCCTGTCGGACAGCTTCGGCGCGTCCCGCAAACTCCGCATGCTGGCGGTGATTGATGATTGCTGCCGGGAAAACCTGTGCCTGATTGCCGATACCAGCATCTCGGGTGGCATAATATCGCTCTTCCGCCTTGGCGGGCGGCATGTTTCCGATTGGCTCGAG
>NZ_CFHTCS010000420.1:0-3424 GCF_984369615.1 Martelella sp.
TCTTTTCGGCCTGCGCCTCGAAATGCGCTTCCGCCACGCGCGCGATCGCCATCTGGTTGATGGTTGGCGAATGAAGGTCGGCGGCCTGCTTGGCAAGAACCAGGCGCTTGATGATCGGGGTCGCGGCGCAGACCCAGCCGACGCGAAGACCCGGCGACAGCGTCTTGGAAAAACTGCCGCAATAAAGCGTGCGGGTGTTCTCGATGCCGCCGGAACGTTCGCAATCCATCGCCAGCAGGGTTTTCTGCCGCTCGCCTTCATAGCGCAGCGCCCGGTAGGCGGCGTCCTCGATCACCGCGATATCGAGCGCTTCGGCGATATCGAGCAGCTTCTCGCGCTCCATCTGCGACAGCGATTCGCCGGTCGGATTGGCGAAATCGGCCGAAAGATAGGCGAACTTCACGCGGCTTCCGGCCTTTTCCGCTGCCTGCGCATAGGCTTGCGGTTCGGCATTGCGCGACAGGTCCAGCTTATCGTAACGCGGTTCATAGGCGTTGAAGGCCTGCAGCGCGCCCAGATAGGTCGGCCAGTTGACCAGCGCGGTATCGCCCGGCGAAAGCATCAGCTTGCCGAGATAATCGAGCGCCTGCTGCGAGCCGGATGTGATGAAGATATTCTCCAGATCAGCATCGATGCCACGCGCGCGCATGCGTTTGACGATCCATTCGCGCAGGCGCGGATAGCCCTCGCTCACCGAATATTGCAATGCCTGCCCGGCCTCGGGACCGGCGAGAATATCATTATAGGCCGCCTGGAATTCCGCGGCAGGAAACAGCGCCGGATCCGGAATCCCGCCCGCGAAGGAAATGATGTCGGGCTGGTCGAGAAGCTTCAGAAGTTCGCGGATTTCGGACGCGCCCATGCGTTTGGCGCGCGTCGCGTAGATTTTTTCCCAGTCAAGCATGGGGGTTTCCTCGAAGTCTTTTTTGGTGGCCGTAGATGACCATAGCCGGCCATTTAAGTCAATAATACTGACCTATTTTTCGGCAATAAATCCATGGTTTTTCGCATGGATAGCGTAATTTTACGTCTTCCCGGCCACCCATATGGTAATTTTCTGGCGTTACACTAGCGCAAGCGCCGGCTTTACGCCACCGCAGGGTGCGCGGCAGGGAGCCAGCGGCATGCCGGCACGACAGGAACTCCGGCGCGGCGTTCAGCAGGAGCAGGAACCGGACGAGCACGCGGTGATGCTCTTTCTGGACCGATCTCGACCAGGATTGCAGGCGTGCAGCCTTGGGGCTGATGATCGTCTCGGCCCTTTGCGGTGGCAACCTCACGCAAGCGCAGATTGCTGCCTGGTTTCCTGCCGGGAATGACTAGCTCGGTTCCGGCTTTACATGGAAACGCGCGATCGCTCTATCCGTTTGTTTTGACGCATTCGTGCGGACGTCAGATGTTTTTAATCGGACTGCGAGATGCGCTATGGCGCCCTCGCCTCCTCTTCGGCGGCAGCCAGAATGGCGCGAGCCATCCAGATGACCACCTCCTCGCTTTCGCCGGCATCAAGGTCGCAGACGTCCTTCATCACGACCAGAGTCTCCATACCGGTCAGGAGCGCAAGCGCATTGAGCAAGCGCAGATAAAGCCGTCGCGGCATCTCGCGTGAAAGCGGCGCCAACGCCTCGTCGAGCCATCCGAGCCGCCGCGCGCCGCGACGTCCGCCCTTCTCGACGATCCGGGCAGCGAGGAAGTGGCGAAAGGTCGTCTCGTTGTTCTCAAGCATGACCAGCACCTGCCTGATCACGGATTCCATCCGGGCACGAACATCAAGTGACGGATCGTCCGGAATGCGGATCGCGAGCGCAACCGCATCGAGCGCGATCTCCTGCAGCAGTTCGTCAGGCGTCGAGAAATAGCGATAGGCCGTCGCTCTTGAAATCCCTGCCCGGTCGGCAACGTCCGGGATTGTCAGCGTTACGCCCTCGTCGGAAAGCGCTCGGGCTGCCTTCAGCAGTTCCGCACGGGTTCTCTTCTTCTGGTTGACACGCTCATGACGTTTATCTTGACCGGGCATTAAAGATCCTTTATGAGACAGACATCTCATGACGACACATAGGTATCATAAAACTGAAAGGCAAATCCATGCAATATGATAAGTCGTTCCATAAGCCGCCCTCCACCGTTCACTTTCTTGGAAACCTGCTGACTTTCCGCGCGAGTGCCGGTGACACCGACGGAATATTTTCCGTCGCCGAATGCCTCAGTGCGCCAGGGGCGGGCGCGCCGATGCACCACCAGAAGGACAGCGAGGCCTTCCTGGTGATGGAGGGCGCGGTCGAATTTGTTCTGAATGGCGATGTCCGTCGCTGCGGCAAAGGCGATTTCCTCTATGTACGGCCCGGCGATGTCCACGCCTTCCGCAACGCCGGCCCGACGGTCTCGCGGATCATCATCATCAACCTTCCCGCCGGACCGCATGAGGATTTCTTCCGTGCCGTAGGCGACCCTGTTGCCTCCGAAACCGAGACGTTTCCGGAGATCGCTCCCCCGGACATGCAGAAGCTACTTGCCACGGCGGAGCAGTTCGGCATTCACATTCTTCCGCCGGAAACGGCGGCGCAACAATGAAGCGTCTTGCCTCATCCTGCTTCGTGGTCGCGGCGCTCGCGGGTGTCACGGGCATGACAATGGGCATCGTGATGGCCGCATCGCACGACCACAGCCTTGCGCCCGCACATGCGCATCTCAATCTTCTGGGCTGGGTCTCGATGGCGCTTTACGGGCTCTATTACCATGCCCATCCGCAGGTCGCGGCGCGGTCCATCGCTACCGCACAGGTGGGCCTCGCAGTCCTGTCGGTCGTCCTGCTGATCCCGGGCATCGTGATCGCCAATCTTGGCGGCAGCGAAATTCCGGCCGTTGTCGGCGCTCTGCTCGCGCTGACCTCAATGGTGATATTCCTCGTGATCACCGTCGCCGGCTTCCTCAGGGAGGCCCGACCGGCCTGAAAACGCAAAAAAGCCGGAGAGCGACGCCCTCCGGCTTGTTCATTCATTCGCGATGTTGCGAAAACTCAGTTGCGCTCTTTGTCGACCAGAGCGCCCTTCTTGATCCAGGGCATCATGCCGCGCAGTTTCTCGCCGACTTCCTCGATCTGGTGACGGTCGTTGAGGCGACGGGTGGCCTTGAAGCGGGCGGCGCCCGAATGCCATTCCTGCATCCATTCGGCGGTAAACTTGCCGGTCTGGATGTCCTTCAGGACGCGCTTCATCTCGGCCTTGGTTTCCTCGGTGACGATGCGCGGCCCGGTGACGTATTCGCCCCACTCGGCCGTGTTCGAGATCGAGTAGTTCATGTTGGCGATGCCGCCTTCATATATCAGGTCGACGATCAGCTTCACTTCGTGCAGGCACTCGAAATAGGCCATTTCCGGGGCGTAGCCGCCTTCGACCAGAGTCTCGAAACCGGCGCGGATCAGTTC
>NZ_CFHTCS010000421.1:0-3412 GCF_984369615.1 Martelella sp.
GCGAACGGGTCGGTAAGGGGTCCTCCCACGAACTGCGCCGCAACGGCCTGGTGCCCGCCGTCATCTACGGCGACAAGAAAGCCCCCGTCTCGATCGCGGTCTCCCGCAAGGAAGTGACCAAGCGCATCTTCGACGGTGGCTTCATGACCACGACCTTCACGATCGAAGTCGGCAAGGACAAGTACATGGTCCTGCCGAAGGATTACCAGCTCGATCCGGTCCGCGACTTCGTCATGCATGTCGACTTCCTGCGGATCTCCGAAAAGAGCACCGTTACGGTTGCCGTCCCGGTTCACTTCATCAATGAAGACACCTGCCCTGGCATCAAGAAGGGCGGCGTTCTGAACATCGTCCGTCACGAGGTCGAGTTTCACTGCCCGGCAAACGCCATTCCCGACAGCATCACTGTTGACCTTGCGACGGTCAATGTCGGCGAGTCGATCCATATCTCCGCCGTCGACCTGCCTGCAAAGGTGACCCCGGTCATCACCGACCGCGATTTCACCATCGCAACGATCGCCGCTCCGGCCGGTCTGAAGTCCGAGCAGGACGGCGCCGAGGCGGACGAGGCAGCCGAAAACGAGGGCGATGCCTCGGAAGAATAAACCTCCGGGACCCATGTCTGCAGATGCTGAAGCCGCGGGCGTGCCCGCGGCTTCTTCTGTTTTCGAAAGCAGGCAGAATGGCGGCGCGAGATACTCTGTGCCGATCGTCCGTTGGCCGGTTCCGGGTCGTTAGGTGTTTCTTATTGCGAGCCCGCTAAAAAGAAGGCATGTTTTATGGAAGTCAATGCTTACATTCTTTTGCGGCCCGGGCAGGCTCGTCCGCATTATCGAGACTGACCGTGGAAAAGGGACCACGTATACGCACATGATCAGACTGCGCTTCCAGAAAGACCTTCTGATCGCCCTCTCAGGAGCCTGCCTCGCCAGCCTGGCCCTGCTGACGGTCTCGCTCTATTCGCTCTGGACTATTCAAACGGATCACGTGCGGGTCTCGCGCCATGTTGCCCAGCTTGCAGAGATCAGCGCGCCGGGGCTCGCCGCGTCTTTGGCCGCGGCAGACTACGCGACAATCGAGAAAATTGCGGCTGCGATCAAGAACGCGCCCGAAATCGAAAAACTGGAGATCCGCAACGAGACCGGGACGCTCGACCTGATGCTTCAGGACGGGAGCAATGACGCCGGCCTTGCCTCGCTTACCCGTCCGCTGGTCGCCGGTCCGGACGGTGACGCCGGGCAGATCGGCCGCATCCGGATCTATTTCCCCGACCGGACGGCAAGTCATGCCGGGTTCTGGTGGATATCGCTCGCGGCAGCGATGGCCGCCGGAACCCTGCTGTGGGGCATCTGGCGTCTGCGGCGCGCGCTCGAACGGGACATCGCGCACGGCAATCACCTGCGGGACGCAAAAGGGCCTGGCCGGGGACGCGGCGACAACCGCTCGCCCCAGCGACGTGACGGCGCCGGACAAGACGACATCCCGGCTCCTTTCGGCCATCTTTTCGACAGCGAGACCCACATGGCCAGCCTGGTCTCCGAAGAGGGGCATCTCGTAGACGTCAGCAAGGGGTGGCTCACGCAGAGCGGTTATCGCCGCGAGGCGGTCGTCGGCGTCAAGATCACCGAATTTCTCGCCGATCCTGACCGGGAAATGATCAGAAAACGCCTTTCGGACATGCGCACGGAGCAGAGACCGCAAAAGGGGACGCTTCGGTTCCGGCGGGCGGATGGTTCCGTTTCAGACGTCTGGTTCTCGGCAACCGCCGTTTTCATGCCCGATGGAAAGGCCTACACGCTTTCGGTAATCCAGGACATCTCGGAGCTGACGGGCAAGAGCGGCAAGCCGATCACGGCGGAGTTCTCAGACTATCTGACCGGCCTCGTGAACCGGGTCGGCTTCGAGAAAATGCTAGCAGACCTTGTGGCCAGTGCCGCGCCGGAAAACCGGATCGCCTGCCTGATCGTCGACCTCGATCGGTTCAAGGCGGTCAATGATCACCATGGCTACGCCGCCGGCGAGGAGATTCTGCGCGCATTCGTCAAGCGCGCCGCGCGCGCGTTGCAAACGGCATCCCTCTCGGCCAGGCTGGGCGGCGACGAGTTCGCGGTCGCCGTGGCCGGCGCGGACGCGCCATCAACGGCAGAGTCGATCGCCCGGGCGCTTCATGCAGCCACCGCCGAGCCATTCCAGATAGGAGCGGCGGCCATTTCCGTTACCGTCAGCATCGGTATCGCCTTTAGTCCGGACGATGCGGCCGACAGCGAAGATCTCATCCGTTTTGCGGCCATCGCGGCAACCTCGCGCAAGGCGGAAGGCGGCAACGGCATTCGTAATTTCGAGCCGCAGATGCTTGCGAGCAGGAAGAGGCGAAGGGAGACGGAAGCCGACATTCTGCGCGGTATCGAGGAAAACCTGTTTGAACCGAACTTTCAGCCAATCACCTGCCTGAAAAGCGGCCAGATCATCGGCTTCGAGGCCCTGATGCGACTCAACCACCCCGAGAAGGGCCTGATCCCGCCGGCCGAATTCATCGCCATCGCCGAAGAGACGAAGTGGATCGATCGCGCAGGCCGGCAATTGTTCACCAAGTCCCTTTCGGGTCTTGGCGCGCTCAGCCGCGCGCGCGGCGACGACCGGCTGCATATCGCCGTCAACCTGTCGCCGGTGCAGTTGACGCCTCAGAAAGTCGCCTTCATGGCCGATGAGCTCGAAGCCCACGGCATTGACGCCGGCCGTCTTACCGTCGAAATCACCGAAGCTGTTTTCATGGAAGACAACCGGCGGGTTTCCGACAGCCTGCGCATGCTGAAGGAGATGGGCTGCAGGATCGCGCTCGATGACTTCGGAACCGGCTATTCCTCGCTCTCCTATCTCACGCGCTTCCACGTCGATACGATCAAGATCGACCAGACCTTCACCAAGGGTTTGACCCACAGCGACGCCGTCCTCGCCGCCCGCAGCCGCAGGCTGATTGAAGGCATTGTTGCGATCGCCCGCAAAATGGACTGCACCATGGTCGCCGAAGGGGTGGAGGACGCGCTGCAGGCCGAGCAGGTGCGCGCCATCGGCGTGGCCTATGGCCAGGGCTACCTGTTCGCACCGCCGCTTCCGCTCGAAGAGGCGCTGAAGCACGTCTGAGCTTTCCGGGCGCATATTGACATCGGCCCGCAAACACTGTGGAACAAGGCCGATTTTCGAAAAGGACGGCGCATCATGTTCATCATCGCGGGTCTCGGCAATCCGGGCGGGCAATATGCCGGCAACCGCCATAATATCGGCTTCATGGCCGTCGATGCGATTGCCGACAAGAACGGCTTTTCGCCCTGGTCCGCGAAGTTCAAGGGGTTGATTTCCGAAGGAAGCCTTGCCGGCGAGAAGGGGCTGCTGATCAAGCCACAAACCTTCATGA
>NZ_CFHTCS010000422.1:0-3392 GCF_984369615.1 Martelella sp.
CGTCGACCTGCACGACCTCTTGATCTCCCAGCCCGACACCGGCGAGCAGGCGCTCGAGATCGCCGACACGCTGGTTCGCTCCGGCGCGCTGGACGTGATCGTCGTCGATTCGGTCGCAGCACTCACCCCGCGCGCCGAAATCGAGGGCGAGATGGGCGACAGCCTGCCCGGCTCCCAGGCCCGGCTGATGAGCCAGGCGTTGCGCAAGCTGACCGCCTCGATCTCGCGCTCAAACTGCATGGTCATCTTCATCAACCAGATCCGCATGAAGATCGGCGTCATGTTCGGTTCGCCGGAGACGACGACGGGCGGCAACGCGCTGAAGTTCTATGCCTCCGTGCGTCTCGACATCCGCCGCATCGGCTCGGTCAAGGATCGCGACGAGGTGGTCGGCAACCAGACCCGCGTCAAGGTCGTCAAGAACAAGATGGCCCCGCCCTTCAAGCAGGTCGAATTCGACATCATGTATGGCGAAGGCGTTTCCAAGATGGGCGAACTGATCGATCTTGGCGTGAAGGCCGGCATCGTCGAGAAATCCGGTTCGTGGTTCTCCTATAACAGCCAGCGTCTTGGCCAGGGCCGCGAGAACGCCAAGACCTTCCTCAGGGAGAACGCCGCGATTGCCGAAGAGATTGAACTGGCGCTCCGGCAGAATGCCGGGCTTCTGTCCGAGGGCCTTTTGGATACCGACGAGGAAAGCCAGGCGACCGGAACGGACGACGATTGATTGAGGCTTCCGTCCGGCGCGTGATCCGGGCGCCTGTGAGATGCACTGACAGCGGCTTTGCGGAGCCGCTGTTTTGTCTTGTCTGGACAGTGGCGACGCCTGCCGCTAAAAGCCCGGGAAAGTCTCGGCAGACAACACCGATATATGAAGGGGCGTGGCACTCATGAGTGGCGTGAATGAAATCCGGTCGACATTTCTCGACTTTTTCAAGCGGAACGGACACGAGGTCGTCGCTTCCAGCCCGCTTGTGCCGCATAACGACCCGACCCTGATGTTCACCAATGCCGGCATGGTGCCGTTCAAGAACGTCTTCACCGGGCTTGAGCACCGTCCCTATTCGACCGCGACGACGGCGCAGAAATGCGTGCGCGCCGGCGGCAAGCACAACGATCTCGACAATGTCGGCTACACCGCGCGCCATCACACCTTCTTCGAGATGATGGGCAATTTCTCCTTTGGCGACTATTTCAAGGAACAGGCGATTTCGCTTGCCTGGGAGCTGATCACCAAAGAGTTCGGCCTGCCGAAGGACAAGCTGCTGGCAACCGTCTACCACGAGGATGACGAGGCGTTCGAGCTCTGGCGCAAGATCGCCGGTCTTCCCGAGGACCGGATCATCCGCATTGCGACCTCCGACAATTTCTGGTCGATGGGCGATACCGGGCCCTGCGGCCCCTGCTCGGAAATCTTCTATGACCACGGCGAGCATATCTGGGGCGGCCCGCCCGGTTCGCCGGAAGAGGACGGCGACCGCTTCATCGAGATCTGGAATCTCGTCTTCATGCAGTACGAGCAGATCACGCCGGAACGCCGCGAAAACCTGCCGCGCCCCTCGATCGACACCGGCATGGGCCTCGAGCGCGTCGCCGCCGTGCTGCAGGGCAAGCACGACAATTACGATATCGACCTGTTCCGGAAGCTGATCGGCGCTTCGGTCGAACTGACAGGGGTGAAGGCCGAAGGCGAGCGACAGGCCAGCCACAGGGTGATCGCCGACCATCTGCGCGCCTCCGCCTTCCTGATCGCCGATGGCGTGCTTCCCTCGAACGAGGGCCGGGGTTACGTGCTGCGCCGGATCATGCGCCGCGCCATGCGCCACGCCGAGCTTCTTGGCGCCCGGGAGCCGATCATCTACCGCCTGCTGCCGACGCTCATCAGTGAGATGGGCCGCGCCTATCCGGAACTTCAGCGCGCCGAGGCGCTGATTTCCGAAACGCTGAAGCTGGAGGAAACCCGCTTCCGCAAGACGCTGGACCGCGGTCTGACGCTGCTGGAAGAGGCCACCCGCGACCTCTCCAAGGGCGACAGTCTCGACGGCGAGACCGCCTTCAAGCTCTACGACACCTATGGCTTCCCGCTTGACCTGACCCAGGACGCGCTCAGGGCGCGCGACATCCATGTCGACCTGACCGGCTTCCAGGACGCCATGCACCGCCAGCGCGCCGAGGCGCGCGCCCACTGGGCCGGCTCCGGCGATACGGCGACGGAAACCATCTGGTTCGAGCTCGGCGAGAAGCACGAAGCGACCGAGTTTCTCGGCTACGAGACGGAAAAGGCCGAGGGCGTGGTGCTGGCCATGGTCAAGGACGGCGCCGCCGTGGAGAAGGCCGAGGCCGGCGATATGGTTGCCGTCGTCGTCAACCAGACGCCGTTTTACGGCGAGTCGGGCGGCCAGATGGGCGACACCGGCACGATCGCGACCGACGCGGCCAGGCTGCGGGTGACCGATACGCAGAAGAAGGGCAACGGCCTCTTCATCCACTACTGCAACGTCGAGAAGGGCACGGTTTCGCTTGGCGAGCCGGCGAGCCTCGAGGTCGATCATGCACGGCGCGCGCGGCTGCGCGCCAACCACTCCGCGACCCATCTGATCCATGAGGCCTTGCGTCAGAAGCTCGGCTCGCATGTGGCCCAGAAGGGCTCTCTGGTCGCGCCCGAACGGCTGCGCTTCGACATTTCCCACCCCAAGCCGATGACGAGCGAGGAACTCGCCGTGGTCGAGGACATGGCCAATGAGATCGTGCTGCAGAATGCGCCGGTCTCCACCCGGCTGATGGGCGTCGACGACGCCATCGCCGAAGGGGCCATGGCGCTGTTCGGCGAAAAGTACGGCGACGAGGTGCGCGTCGTTTCCATGGGCACGGCCACAACCGGCGAGAAGGCCGGCAAGACCTACTCACTCGAACTGTGCGGCGGAACCCATGTGCGCGCCACTGGCGAGATCGGCCTGATCCGCATCGTCGGCGAAAGTGCGGTGGGCGCCGGCGTGCGCCGCATCGAGGCGCTGACCGGCGTGGATGCGCGCCGCTACCTCATACGGCAGGATGACAAGGTGAAGGCGCTCGCGGCCGCCCTCAAGGTGCAGCCGGACGAGGTGGCAAACCGCGTCTCGGCCCTGGCCGAAGAGCGGCGCCGGCTGGAACGCGAACTGACCGAAGCGCGCAAGCAGATCGCGCTCGGCGGCTCCGGCCCGTCCGACGAAGCGGAAAGGATCGGCGACCTCTCGCTTGCCGCCAAGGTGCTTTCCGGCGTTGCCGCCAAGGAGCTGAAGGGTCTTGCCGACAGCGCCAAGAAGGACAGGAGCCGCACCGTGGTCGTCTTCATCAGCGTGGCGGAGGACAACAAGGCCAGCGTCGTGGTTTCCGTTACCGCCGACCTGACCGAC
>NZ_CFHTCS010000423.1:0-3378 GCF_984369615.1 Martelella sp.
ACTGGATGATCCCGGGCAAGATGGTCAAGGGCATGGGCGGGGCGATGGATCTCGTCGCCGGCGTCAAGCGCGTGGTCGTGGTGATGGAGCACGAGGCGAAGGGTTCACCGAAGCTCCTGCGCGAATGCACACTGCCGCTGACCGGCACGCGGGTGGCCGACATGGTGATCACAGATCTCGGCGTTTTCACCATTGCAAGGCAGGGCCCAGTGAAGATGGTCCTTACCCAACTTGCCGATGGCGTCACCCTCGAGGAAATCAAAGCCAAGACCGAGGCCCGTTTCGAGGTCGGGCTGGATCGGGAGAGCGGCCAATGAGCGACGTGGTCATCGTTTCCGCCGCACGCACGGCTGTCGGCGCCTTCATGAAGTCCTTCGCTAGCGTGCCCGCCCATCAGCTCGGCAGCACCGCCATCGCTGCGGCGCTTGAGCGCGCGGGCGTGGGCGCTGACGAGGTGGACGAGGTCATCCTCGGCCAGGTGCTGACGGCAGGCGCCGGACAGAACCCGGCCCGCCAGGCGGCGATTGCCACCGGCATTCCCGATAGCGCGACGGCCTTTCTGATCAACCAGGTCTGCGGTTCCGGACTGCGGTCGGTGGCAATCGGCATGCAGCAGATCGCCATGGGCGATGCCCGCATCGTGGTGGCCGGCGGACAGGAATCCATGTCGCTCTCGCCCCATTGCGCGCATCTGCGCTCCGGCCACAAGATGGGCACGGCAAGTTTTGTCGACACCATGGTCGGCGATGGCCTGACGGACGCCTTCGGCGGCATGCATATGGGCATCACCGCTGAAAACATCGCGCGCCAATGCGGTATCGACCGCGCCCGCCAGGATGAGTTCGCGCTTGCCAGTCATCGCAAGGCGACCGCCGCGCGCGAGGCCGGACGGTTTGCCGAGGAGATCGTGCCCTTTGCCGTCAAATCGCGCAGGAGCGAAACCATTGTCGACACCGACGAGCAGATCCGCCCCGATGCCAGCGCCGAGACGCTGGCCGCCCTTCGTCCGGCCTTCGACAAGGACGGCACGGTGACGGCGGGCAATGCCTCTGGCCTCAATGACGGCGCGGCCGCTCTCGTCCTGATGCATGCCGATGAAGCCGCACGACGCGGACTGACGCCGCTTGCCCGCATCGCCTCCTGGGCAACGGCCGGCGTCGACCCTTCCATCATGGGCACCGGCCCGATCCCGGCCTCGCTGAAGGCGCTGGAAAAGGCCGGCTGGTCCGTCGGCGACCTCGATCTTGTCGAAGCCAACGAAGCCTTTGCCGCCCAGGCCTGCGCCGTCAATGACGGGCTCGGCTTCGACCCGGACAAGGTCAACGTCAATGGCGGAGCGATCGCCATCGGCCATCCGATCGGCGCCTCCGGCGCACGCATTCTTGTGACCCTGCTTCACGAGATGAAGCGTCGCGATGCCCGCAAGGGCCTTGCCACGCTCTGTATCGGCGGCGGCATGGGCATCGCGCTCTGCGTGGAGCGGGGATAGACGCTCAGGTGTGAATACCGGGTGTCGCACTGAACAATCGCTTGCGGATCGGCAGGAGTGCGGCCCCCAGAACATTCGGATCGGTCTCGATCTCGCTGATCAGCAGTTCGGGACCGGGAAACGGCAGGTTGATCTCGTCGACCGTGCGCGGACTTGAGGCCCGCGCCAGACGCACCCTCAGATCGCGCGGCGCTTCGCCGCCGAAGACGATGGCCGCGGGATCGAGAATGCCGGTCATCGCTCTGAGCATCTGGTCGAGCGCGGGGGTCACCCGTTCGATCCAGCGGTCAATTTCCGGCCAGGACGGGTCATAGTGCCGCTTCAAAGCATTGACGGAGCCGATATCGCGCCCGGCCTCGCGCAGCATCGCAATCAGCGTTCTGAGCGCCGGACGGCGCTCCTGCTCTTCCGGCGTGTAGATCGAGGAAATTTCCGCCGCGTTCATATGGTAGCCGAGATAGGGCGCGCCGTTGATGACGACGCCACCGCCGAAACCGAGATTGATCGACAGATAGGCAAAATTGTCGAAGCGCAGGCCGGCGCCAACCCAGTTTTCCACTTCCGCGCCAAGCGTGGCGTTGTTCTCCGCCATCAGCGGCAGGCCAAACGCGCCTGAGAAGATCTCGCCCACATCGCGGTCACGCCAGGCGGCAATCTTCGGCGGCGGCACGAAGGCCAGGGAGCGCGTGCGGCGATAGCCCTGCATGGAAATGCCGACGCCTGCGATCCTGCGCCGGTCAAGCTTCAGCCCCGCAACGATCTCCGGCACGCGCTCAGCCGCCTCATCGCGCACGCGCTCGGGGTCGTTCGGCTCGACGTCGAGGATCACGAGATGGAGGATATCGCCGACAATATTGGTGACGGCGACGCGCACCTCTTCGGTATCGACGGCAATCCCGATCCCGTATGCGCCGTCCGGCGAGAGCGCCAGCCGCGGGCTCGGCTTGCCCCTTCCGGCGATTTTCGGCGCTTCCAGCCTGAGAAAACCCTTTTCCAGAAGGTCTTCGGCGAGGCGGTGCACGCTTTGCTGGGATAGCGGCGTGCGTTCGGTGAGATCCGAACGGGCGACCGAGCCGCCCCGCCGGATGGCGTCGAGAACCAGCGCGCCGCTCCGGCCGATCTCAAAGACCGGATTTGCCCCCTCCGCACCGCTCATCTCTTCCACCGAGCCCATTGCACGCCTCATCTCCTGCCTGCCGCCAGAAGCCTTTGAGCATGTTTGTGCGCCGGAATCCAGATTTGCGGCCCTGGCGCGAACCCGGCTGTCAGGAAAATGCAGCACCATTGTCATATTAATTTTACTTACAATGAGTAATAAACTATCACCTCAACAGGGGGAGACATAAATGACAGGCATTTCAGCGGACCATCTGGTCATGCGTTTCGACCGTTTCACGGCCGTCAACGACATCAGCTTCGACGTCGCGCCGGGCGAGTTCGTGACGCTTCTCGGGCCTTCCGGCTGCGGCAAGACCACTCTGTTGAAGATGATCTCCGGCTTTCTGAAACCATCGTCCGGCCGGATTTTTCTCGGCGGGAACGATGTGACCGACAGGCCGCCGGAGGCGCGCGATACCGCGCTCTGCTTCCAGTCCTATGCGCTCTTTCCGCATCTGAGCGTGAAAGAAAATCTCGAATTCGGCCTCAAGCAGAAGAAAGTTCCGCGCAGGGACCGTATCGCACGCGTCGGCGAGGTGGCGGAAAAGCTCGGGCTGGAACCGCAGCTTGAGAAGCTTCCGAACCAGCTTTCCGGCGGCCAGCAGCAGCGGGTCTCGCTCGGGAGGGCGCTCGTCATGCGTCCCGGCGTCATCCTCTTTGACGAGCCGCTGTCCAACCTCGATGCCAAGCTGCGCGATCAGGTGCGCATCGAAATCCGCCGCATCCAGCAG
>NZ_CFHTCS010000424.1:0-3352 GCF_984369615.1 Martelella sp.
GCGTCGCCGGCTGGTTCGGTGAAGAGGCCGCCCGGCTCGTCAATCTGCACCAGTGCCATTCGGCCGAGGCGATTGCCGTCGACGCGCCCTTTGCCGGCGAGCGGCCGCGCGCCGATGCGCTGGTGACGAAAACGCCGGGTCTCGTGCTCGGCGTGCTGACGGCCGATTGCGGCCCGGTGCTCTTTGCCGACACGGAAGCCGGCGTCATTGGCGCTGCTCATGCGGGCTGGCGCGGCGCGCTCAGCGGCGTTCTCGAGGCGACCCTTGCAGCCATGGCGAAGCTCGGCGCAAACCGCGACACGACAATCGCGAGCCTTGGTCCCTGCATCGGCAGGCGCGCCTACGAGGTCGGTCCGGAATTCGTCGCCCGCTTCACCGAGACGGACACAGCGTTTTCGCGCTTGTTTTCGCCCTCCGGACGGGAAGGCCACGCCCTGTTCGACCTTGCCGGCTTCATAGGCCTCAGGCTTGACCGCGCCGGAATTGCGCACGACATCATCGGGCAATGCACCTATGAGAATGAGCGGGATTTCTTTTCCTATCGCCGTTCCACCCATCGCGGCGAGCCGGATTACGGCCGCCAGATCTCGGCGATCTCGATAACGGCTTCATGAGCCCTAAACGTCAATCGCGTGCCAGGCACGCCCGGGGAGACAGATATGGCGCTGATCTTTGACAACGAGGAATATGCCGACAGGCTGGAGCGGCTGAAGAGCGCGATGGCCGCCAAGAAGCTCGATGCCGTGCTTCTGTTCGCGCAGGAAAGCATGTACTGGCTGACCGGCTACGACACGTTCGGCTTCGTTTTCTTCCAGTGCCTTGCGGTGACAGCCGACGGCAAGATGACGCTTTTGACCCGCTCGGCAGACGTCCGCCAGGCGCGCCAGACCTCCAACATCTCCGATATCCGCATCTGGGTCGATCGCGGCCAGACGGACCCGAGCCGCGACCTGAAGGAGATGCTGGCCGATCTCGACCTGCTCGGCTGCCGCATCGGCGTCGAGTATGACACCCACGGCATGACCGGGCGCTCCGCCCATCTGCTCGACCAGCAGCTCTCCACGTTCTGCCAGCTCGAGGACGCGTCCTATCTCGTTTCGAATCTGCGCCTGATCAAGAGCCCGGCCGAGATCACCCATATCGAAACGGCCGCAGTGCTTTGCGATGACGCCTTCGACGCGGCGCTACCGCTGGTCAAGCCCGGCGCGGACGAGGCCGAAATCCTTTCGGCGATGCAGGGCGCCGTGCTTTCCGGCGGCGGCGATTATCCGGCCAACAACTTCATCATCGGCTCGGGCGAGAGCGCACTTTTGTGCCGCGCCAAATCGGGCCGGCGCCGGCTCTCGGAGAACGACCAGCTGACGCTCGAATGGGCGGGCGTGTCCGGGCATTACCATGTTGCGGCCATGCGCACGCTGGTGATCGGCGAGCCGAGCGACCGTCATCACGCGCTGTTCGGCGCGGCGAAGGCAACGCTGGAAGCGATCGAGGAATTGCTGCGGCCGGGACACAGTTTCGGCGACGTCTTCGACAAGCACGCCGAGATCATGGATGCCCGCGGTCTTTCGCGCCACCGGCTGAACGCCTGCGGCTATTCGCTCGGCGCGCGGTTCGCCCCGTCCTGGATGGAACACCAGATGTTCCATGCCGGAAATCCGAACCCGATCCTGCCGTCCATGTCGCTGTTCGTGCACATCATCATCATGGATTCAGACAGCGGGACGGCAATGACGCTCGGCCGCACCTATCTGACGGGCGAGGACGATCCCAAACCGCTTTCCAGGCTTGGCCTCGACCTTTACGCAAAATAAAGCATGATCGTCGCCAGCGTTTGACAAACCCGCCCCCTCTCCCGAAAATCGCCAGTATTTTCAACGGAAAGGGCGTGGTCAGATGATGCGTATGGCAAGCATTCTCCTTGCTGCGGGCCTGCTTGCCGCCTGTTCCGCCACAGACGTGATGACGGTGGCGTCGACGCCCCCTGCCCCTGTCGGCGATGCCGCGCCGCAGGCCTATCAAGACCCGCCGCCGGTCGCCGCCGCACCGCAGGCAAGCGTCGCCCGCCGGAGCCTTGCCGCTCCTGCCTCGCCCTCCTACGGCAATCCGGGCAGCCCCCGGGTCACGACGGACGAGGCCGCCACCGCGCTTGATGCCACGCCCGGACGCGGTCGCGCTCCTTCCACCTTCGGCCAGCAGGCAGACCAACTCGGCCTGGCGCCTTCAACAGCGGCTCCTGCAGGAACGGCGCCTGCAACCCCGCCCGCGGCTGCCGCGCCTCGGCAAGCGGCAATGACCCGACAGACCCCGGCGCCCGAGACCATGACGCAACAGGCAGCGCCGCAACAGATCGCATCCGCCGCGCCTGCCGCAAAGCAGCCGGCGTCGGTCACCACCGTCCAGTCGGTCCGCTTCCTGCCGATCATCGGCGCCCCTTCCGACAAGCTCGAGCCGCTCTCGGCCCGCCTCGGCGACAGCGTGCGCGCGGCCGGCCTCACCATCGTGCCGATGGGCGAGACGGCGGCAGACCTCTCGCTCAAGGGCTATTTTTCGGTCGTCAACGACGACGGCCGGGTCTCTGTCGTCTATGTCTGGGACGTGATCGGCTCGGACGGCCTGCGTCTTCACCGCATCCAGGGCAGCGAAGCCGCGCTGGCAGGCGGGTTTTCCGGAAGCGACCCCTGGGAGGCGGTGACGCCGGAGATGATGGCCGATGTCGGTCAGAAATCCGTCGGATCGCTGCTTGCCTGGCTCGACAGCCAGGGTTGATGCGCGCAGCCCTTTCCTTTTGGTCACATTGAAACGGTAAAGTCGGTTGAAACCGTCACAAGACCGTAACAACCGCCTTGCAATCACCGGCAGGCCGGTTAAAAAGCGGGCAGGAAGACGCAACGGGCGGTATGACATGAAGGTTTTCGCGGGCAATTCCAATCGACAGCTTGCCGAAGCGATCTGCAACTATCTCAATGTCCCGATGGGCAAGGCGAGCGTCAGGCGGTTCGCCGATCAGGAAATCTTCGTGGAAATCCAGGAAAACGTGCGCGGCGAGGACGTCTTCGTCGTCCAGTCGACCTCTTTTCCGACCAATGACCACCTGATGGAACTGCTGATCATGATCGACGCGTTCCGTCGCTCCTCGGCGCGCCGCATCACGGCGGTCCTTCCCTATTTCGGCTATGCACGGCAGGATCGCAAACCCGGCCCGCGCACTCCGATCTCGGCCAAGCTGGTGGCCAATCTGATCACCCAGGCCGGGGCCAACCGCGTGATGACGCTTGATCTTCATGCCGGCCAGATCCAGGGCTTTTTCGACATTCCCACCGACAACCTCTATCCACTGCCGATCCTCGCGCGC
>NZ_CFHTCS010000425.1:0-3347 GCF_984369615.1 Martelella sp.
ACCGATCAGTCGACTCGGCATGAACCGAGACAACCTCTTGAGGCTCCACATCTAGCCTGCCGCAAGCCCCGGAATCGGCACGCCGAAGGTTTGCGCCAGCAGCACGATGTTGAGCGAGAGCACGGCGAGCGCGCCGAGGATCGCAAGCGCGCAGATCAGCCGGCCATTGGCATAATCGCCCATGATTGCCCGGTTGCGGGTGAAGATCACCAGCGAGATCATCGGCACGGGCAAGGCGATCGACAGGATGATCTGGCTGACGACCAGCGCCTGCGTGGCGTTGACGCCGAGCGCGACGACGATGAAAGCCGGCGCCATGGTGATCAGCCGGCGCAGCCAGATCGGTATGCGGAAGCCGACAAAGCCCTGCATGATCATCTGCCCCGCCATGGTGCCGACGACCGAACTGGAGATGCCCGAGGCGATCAGCGAGATCAGGAAAGCGCTGGCCGCCATCCCGCCGAGAAGCGGCGTCAGCATGTGGTAGGCGGTCTCGATCTCGGCCACTTCGCTGTGGCCCTTGTGGAAGGCGCTTGCCGCCATCATCACCATCGCCATGTTCACCACGCCGGCAACGGCGAGCGCCAGCACCACCTCGGTATTGGAAAAGCGCAGCACACGGCGGCGGTCGGCCTCGTTGCCAACCTTGACGCGGTGCTGGGTGAGGCCGGAATGCAGGAAGACGGCATGCGGCATCACCGTCGCGCCGATGATGCCGACGGCAATCGCCAGCGCCGTGGCGTCGGGGATTTCGGGCCTGACCAGGTGGAAGGCGGCCTCGCCCCAGGCGATGGGCGCGATGAACAGTTCGACGATGTAGCAAAGGCTGATCACGCCGATCAGCGCGCCGATGATCAGCTCCATCGGCCGAAAGCCGCGCCGCTCGAACAGCAGGATGCCGTAGGTGACGATCGCCGTGACCCCCATGCCCGCCATCAGCGGCATGTTGAACAGCAGCGCAAGGCCGATGGCCCCGCCGAGGAACTCGGCAAGGTCGGTCGCCATTGCCGCGATCTCGCTGACGATCCACATCAGGATGACGACAGGTTTCGAGAATTCGTCGCGGCAGACTTCCGCCAGATTGCGGCCGGTGACGATGCCGAGCTTGGCGGACAGGCCCTGGAACAGCATGGCGATCAGATTTGCGAACAGCACAACCCACAACAGCGTATAGCCATAGCCTGCGCCCGCCTGGATGTTCGTTGCGTAATTGCCGGGATCGACATAGGCGATCGATGCGATGACCGCCGGACCGACGAAAAGCAGCGCGGAGCGCGGCTTGATGCGGCCGGAAGCCATGGCCTGTTCGATCGCCGTGTTGGTGCGATCACTCAGCGAGGGGCGTCTGGATTGAGGGTCTGACATTTTCGAATTGGCACAAGGGAGATTTGTAATCGTTCTAGATATAGCCAAGGCTACATTTTTGTCAATTGGCGTTATATCAGAAGGCTGTTTCGAACGGCTTTGGTTCCGGCTCGGGCATCTCGCAGTCGGACGGAACCATCCGACGACCGCGAGAATGCGTCAAAACAAATAGACAGAACGGCTCCGCGCTTCCATGAAAGGCGGAACCGTTCTGGGCTCTGCGTGCAAAAGTTTAGCCTTGGCTTTAAAGTGTAAGCGGACTTGATTCCGCCACATCAATGCGCTTACTGCTAAGGCGAACAGGATGGACCGGAGAAAGGCGCAATGGACATGCACGGCGACGGCGCAGACAACCAGGCGGATCGATTCTCCAAGGCCCGCTCGGAACGCGCCTCCGCGCTTCTGGAGGACTATACCGAGCTGATCGCGGATCTGACCGAGGAGCACGGCGAGGCGCGGCTGGTGGATATCGCCAGAGCCATGGGCATTGCCCATCCGACCGCGGCGAAAGCCGTTTCCCGGCTGAAGCGGGAGGGGCTCGCCACCTCGCGTCCCTATCGCGGGGTCTTCCTGACGGAGGCCGGCGAGGCCATGGCCGAGAAGGCCCGCGCGCGCCATGTGCTGGTGCTTGATCTGCTGCTGGCTGTCGGCGTGCCGCGGGAGGCGGCCGAGCTCGACGCCGAGGGCATAGAGCATCACGTTTCAGACGAGACGCTGGCCGCCTTCGAGGCGTTTCTGAAGAGCGGACGCGGCTAGGGCATCGGGCGAAAAAGTGGTTACCGGTTTTTCGATAACCCGATGCGCCCAAACAAAGAGATGGATCATCGGGCGGTTCAGATTAACCGCCCGATGATATCTAGTCCCAGAACGGGCGGCTTGCCTCCTGCCGCGCCTGGTGCGGCTCGATGCCGATGTCGCGCAGCCGCTCTTCGGTCAGTTCGAGGAGTTGCAGCCGCTGCCTGCGCCGCTGCGGCCAGCGAACGAAGATGGTCTTCGTCGCGTGTCGAACCAGTTTTGCGGCGCGTACGAAAAGGGTGCCGTGGCGGGAAATCACGGTCTCGTTCATGGGGCTCTCCTTCGGTTGGCGGTGAAGGAGATAGCCCGATCGGGGACCGTGATGCTTCGATCGCGGGCGAAACGTCGGACGCTGACGGCGAGGCGTTGCAGTGGTAGATTGAGCGTCATGACAAACATGGTTTCGGGAAATACGCTCGCCGCCGTCGCCGCGCTCATCGGCGATGTCTCGCGCGCCAATATCCTGGCGGCCCTCATGGGCGGCAGGGCGCTGACGGCCGGCGAGCTTGCCGAATGCGCTGGCGTATCGGCACAGACGGCGAGCAATCATCTGGCAAAGCTTGTCGACGGCCAACTTGTTGCTGTCGAAAAGCAGGGCAGGCATCGCTATTTCCGCCTGGCCTCGGCGGAGGTTGCGGAGACGCTGGAGCAACTGAGCCTGCTCTCGGCCATCGGTCCGGTGCGCTACCGCCCCACGGGCCCGCGCGATGCGGCGCTCAGGCTGGCGCGCACCTGCTATGATCACATGGCCGGCACGATCGCGGTCGGTATCGCCGATTCGATGGTGAAATCAGGCGCGGTCGTCTTCGACGGCTATGCCGGCATGGTGACCGACAAGGGAGAGGCGCTTCTCGCGGAATTCGGCATCTCGCTTTCCTCCGCCGGCAACAGCCGGCGGCCGCTCTGTCGGACCTGTCTCGACTGGAGCGAGCGTCGCCCCCATATCGGCGGCTGGCTCGGCGCGGCGGTGCTTCGGCGCTCCTGCGAGCGCCACTGGCTGCGGGTGCAGGGTCGGGCACGGGGTCGCGGTCGCATTCGCGGTCGGGGGTCGGCGTCAGCGTCGGCGTTGCGGTCGGGGTGTGGCTCTCTCGCAATGCCTCACCCAGCTCGACACGAGGCGCGCCCACAACGGCGTTGGCGCGTAGGCGGGTGCGCCGCCACGGAACGTCTCGAAATTGAGGGTGATG
>NZ_CFHTCS010000426.1:0-3344 GCF_984369615.1 Martelella sp.
CTGCACCTCGCCTTCTTCGTCGGCGTATCCATGCGAAGCGTCACTGTCTCCGTCGTTTTTTGGTTCTGCGCGCGCGCCGCTCCGGTCTGCCTCGATCATCGTGTCGTAAAGCCGGCTCGCCGCTTCCGCAAGGTCGGCGGTCTCGCTCAGCTGGAAGACGGCGCGCGCGGCCGAAACATTCTCGACCTCGCAAGGCCCGAACAGCACCAGCGTCTCGCCCGCCCCGACGCGCGTCGCATTGAGGCGAACGGCGGCTTTCGGCGCATAATGCGAGACCATCATGCCGGGGGCAATGATTGCGGTTTTGTGCTGCGGTCTTGTCACATTGCGACCGGTCAGCGCCTCGATCTCGGCTGCGGAAATGCCGCCCGGCCGCAAAAGCGTGATGTCATCGCCCTCGACCTTCAGGATCGTCGATTCGACGCCGACCTGCGCCGGTCCCGCGTCAAGGATGAGTCGCAGTCTGTCGCCGAGATCCGCTTCCACATGGGCGGCCGTGGTCGGGCTGATCCTGCCGGAGGTGTTGGCGCTGGGAGCGGCCAGCGGGCGGCCGGTTGCGGCGATCAGTCGTCCGGCAAAGCCCTGCGGCACGCGCACGCCGACGGTCGGCAGGTTCGCCGTTGCCGCGGGCGCAATCGCCGCGCCCTGTTTCAGAGGCAGAACAAGGGTCAGCGGGCCGGGCCAGAAGGCTTGCGCAAGCGTGCGCGCCAGCGGAGAGAAGACGGCGTGGTCCTCGGCCATCTCAAGCCCGGACATGTGGCAGATCAGCGGGTTGAAGGCAGGCCGGCCCTTGGCGGCATAGATTTTCGCGATTGCCTGAGCGTTCGTCGCATCGGCGGCAAGGCCATAGACGGTTTCCGTCGGCATGGCGACCAACTCGCCAGCCAGCAAAAGAGCGCTGCCTTCGGCCAGCGCAATGCCTTCCTCAACCGCGATGTCGATGATGCGCGCCATGTGAAACCTGTTCCTGCTCAAGCGATCCTCGTTTAGAACAAAGGACCTGCGCAACAAAGGATTTTCTGATGACGATAAGACGGATTGCCTCAGGCGGCATTTATGAAAAGAAGATCGGTTATTGCCGGGCGGTGGTGGCCGGCGGCTTTGCCCATGTCTCAGGCACGACAGCGCAGGGCAGCGATGTTCCTGAAGATGTCGTCGGCCAGTGCCGTTCCGCGCTCGATGCGATAGAAAGGGCGCTTGGCGAGGCTGGTTGCGGTTTTGGAGATGTCGTGCGGGTGGTCTATTACCTGCCGGACGCCGCTGATTTTCCGGCCTGCTGGCCGCTTCTTTCCGAGACCTTTGGCGATCATCCGCCGGCGGCGACCATGCTGGAATGCGGCCTGATCGACCCGAAATACCGGATCGAGATCGAGGTAACGGCCCTGCTGCCGGGCTGATCCCGGCGGCCAGCGCGATTGTCCCGTGTCGTCATTTCCGAAAGTCATGTCGTGATTGGGACGCGGGGTCGTAACCGGCGATGGTTTAATATGCCTTATTGTCCGTCTTCGCCGCGGAGGCCGCCCATGACCACACGCCAGAAAATGCTCGACGAACTGAGAAACCGTCAGGACGGTTTCACTCTGGCCCGATCCTTCTATACCGATCCCGACTATTTCCGGGTCGATATGGAGAACTTCTATTATCGAGACTGGCTGTTCGTCGCCCATGACTGTGAACTGGCGCGACCGGGCAATTATCTGACGGTCCAGATCGGCGACTACTCGGTGATCCTGACGCGCGGACGCGACAAGGTCATCCGGGCGCTGCACAATTCCTGCCGCCATCGCGGCTCGCGCGTCTGCTCCGCCGAGAAGGGCACCACGGCCAAGCTCGTCTGCCCCTACCACCAGTGGACCTATGATCTCGACGGGAGGCTGCAATATGTGCGCCACATGGGCGAGGATTTCGACAAGGCGCAGTTCGGCCTGAAGCCTGTGCATTGCGAGAGCATCGAGGGCTATATCTTCATCTGTCTCGCCGATGTTGCGCCCGACATCACGCCGCTGCGCGAGGCCATTTCGCCCTATATCGCGCCGCATAACATTCGCGACGCCAAGGTCGCTTTCAAGTCCTCGATCGTGGAAAAGGGTAACTGGAAGCTCGTCTGGGAAAACAACCGCGAATGCTATCACTGCGCCGCCAATCATCCCGAACTCTGCCGCACCTATCCCGAAGCCGCCTCGGTGACCGGGGTGCAGGGGATGATGGAGGACCCGGAAATCCAGGCGCACTGGGCCCATTGCGAGGCGGCGGGTCTTGAAGCGAAATTCCTCATCAATCCGGACGGCCAGTTCCGCATCGCCCGCATGCCGCTGATCGCGGGAGCGGAAAGCTACACCATGTCGGGCAAGCGCGCCGTGCGCAAGCCGATGGGCGAGAAGACGGCGGCAGCCGGCATCGGCGCGCTTGTTCTGTTTCACTACCCGACCACATGGAACCATTTTCTCGGAGACCACGCGATCTCCTTCCGCGTCCTGCCGCTCGGGCCGGAGGAAACGCAAGTCACCACCACATGGCTGGTGCCGAAGGATGCGGTGGAGGGCATCGACTACGATCTCGACGAGCTCACCCATGTGTGGACCTTCACCAATGACCAGGATCGCCAGATCGTCGAGGAGAACGCCCGCGGCATCCGTTCGCCGGCCTATGAGCCAGGCCCCTATTCGCCCGAGGACGAGGGCGGCGTGATGCAGTTTGTCGAATGGTACGCCACCCATTCTATCGAGCGGCTCTCCGACGAAAACGCGCCTCTGTCCATCGTCGCCTGATATGCTCAAGCCGTTCAAACATATCGACGAGATGGTGCCGTGGAATGGCCGCGAGCACATGCTGGAATGCGTCGCCTGGACCCCGGAAGCACCGGACGTGATGACCTTCACCTTCAGGGCGGAGGAGGAGAATATCTGGTTCCGCTACCTGCCGGGGCAATACATCACGCTGGAACTGCCGGTCGGTCCCGAGCCGGTCATGCGCACCTATACGATTTCCTCCAGCCCGACGCGGCCGTTCACCATCGCCGTGACGGTGAAGGCGCAGAAGGACAGTGTCGGCACGCGCTGGATGTTCGACAATCTCCATCCGGGCATGAAGCTGAAGGCGATCGGGCCGCTCGGCGATTTTTCCTATGTCGAGCATCCGGCGGAGAAATATCTGTTCATCTCGGCCGGCTCCGGCATCACGCCGATGATGTCGATGACCCGCGATCTCGGCGATCGCGATCCCGACACCGACATCGCCTTCATCCATTGCGCCCGTTCGCCGAACGACATCATCTTCCGCTGGGAGCTGGAGTACAAGGCGCGCTACATGCCGTTCTTCAATCTCGGCTTCATCGTCACCGAGCT
>NZ_CFHTCS010000427.1:0-3332 GCF_984369615.1 Martelella sp.
AGATGGCGCTCGCCTTCGTTCTTTCGCGGCCCTTCGTCACCGCCGCGATCATCGGCGCGACCTCGATGGAGCAGCTGAAGACCAATATCGCCGCCCACGAACTGACGTTGTCGGATGCCGTGCTGGAAGACATCGCCAAAGTTCACCGGCAATTCCCGATGCCGATCTAAACGATTCATCCGGCGGGACATTGTTTCCGCCCGACCGCGCCCCATATGCGGTCGCTGGGACGAAATTTTCGCCGGTTTACCAACCGGCTTGGCAGGGACAGGGACCGGAACTTGGACTACCTTTATATCGCACTCGGCCTCCTCGGACTTTATTTCGGCGCGGAATGGCTGGTCTCCGGCGCGGTGGCCACGGCGCGGCGGATCGGCATTTCACCCCTGATCGCATCGCTCGTCATCGTCGGTTTCGGCACATCGCTGCCGGAACTGCTGGTCTCGGTTCGGGCCGCTCTGTCCGGGGCGCCGGGCATCGCGCTCGGCAATGTCGTCGGCTCCAACATCGCCAATATCCTGCTGATCGTCGGTCTTGCCGCCGTCATTTTCCCGATTGCCGGCTGGGACCGCTCCGTCCGGCGCGATGCCGCGACCATGGTGGCCTCGGCCGTCATCCTGCTTTTCCTCGTGCAGTATCAGGTGATCGACCGCATTGCCGGCGTCGTGCTCCTGGCAATCCTCGCCCTTTATCTCCTGCGCACCTACATGTGGGCGCGCAGGACCGGCGCAAACCTGAATGACGACGTCGAAGTCGATGTCGACGCCATGCCGGTGTGGAAGATGGGCTTGCTGATCGTGGCGGGCCTCGTCGTTCTGCTTTTCGGCGCGGAATTCCTGATCCGCGGCGCGACCGAGCTTGCCGCCCATTTCGGCGTGTCGGATGCCGTTGTCGGGCTCACAGTCGTCGCCGTCGGCACCAGCCTGCCGGAACTGGCGACCGCCGTCGTCGCCGCCACCCGCCGCCATTCCGATGTCGCCATCGGCAACGTCACCGGCTCCTGCATCTTCAACACACTCTGCATCCTCGGCGCCACGGCCGCGATCGCGCCGCTGCCGGTCTCCGACGGCTTCGCCACGCTTGATGTGCCGGTGATGCTGGCAGCGAGCGTATTCTTCGCGGCAATGCTGTTTTTTGCAAAGACCTTTCACCGGGCGACGGGCGCTGCCATGGTGGCGGCCTACGCCGGATATATCGTATATCTGATCTAGAGCATCGGACGAGAAAGTGGTTACCGGTTTTTCGATAACCCGATGCGCTCAAACAAAGAAATGGAGCATCGGGGTTCAGATTGACCGCCCGATGATCTAGCGGCGAGGCCGCCTCATTCGATCATGGTCCCGCGGCGCCAAGCGCCTTTCTGGCGACAGCGCGGCGGTCCGGCGCGCGGCACGAATGCTCGTTGACCCGCGCACCTACCATTCGGCCCCTCCGGTCTCTTTTCAAAGCCAAATAGGCTGCCTTTGGTTGACTCGCGCCTACTCGCGTGTTGGGAAGGGGCAGGATGGATGTCGCAGGACACTTCCGCCTGCGACGAGCAAAAAACCGGGGGGCGCCTGCTCGTGCACTTCAACAAGACCGTCATCATTTCGCTCCTTCTGTGCCTGCCGATCGGCGCCTGGGGCGTTCTCGCGCCCGAACAGATGGCGGCGAGCGTTCTGGGCTTCACCAGCTATTTCATGATCGGCGCCAGCTGGTGGTGGCTTGGTCTGTGTTCGGGTTTCGTGATTCTCGCCGCCTTTCTCGCCCTTGGCCCCTATGGCAACATCCGGCTCGGCAAGGACGACGAGAAGCCGGAATTTTCCTATTCATCCTGGATCGCGATGCTGTTTGCCGGCGGCATGGGCGCAGGGCTTCTCTTCTGGGGTGTTGCCGAACCGGTAACCCATTTCGAGAACCCGCCGGTCGGCGTCGGCGGATCGGCGGAAGCCGCGCGCCAGGCGCTCGTGATCACCAACCTGCACTGGGGTCTGCACGCCTGGTCGATCTACGGCGTGTGCGCTCTTGTCATCGCTTATTTCACCTTCCGTCTCGACAAGCCGCCGCTGATCTCGACGCCGCTGCGCGGGCTTTTCTCGGGCAGATCCGCCGAAGCTGCGGCAACGACGGCGGATGTCCTTGGCGTTGTTGCCGTTGTCTTCGGCCTTGCCGGTTCGCTCGCCATGGGCGCGCTGCAGGTGCGGTCCGGCCTGACGGCCATGTTCGACCTGCCGGAGGTCAACACGACATCGCTGCTGATCCTGGCAGTTCTCTTCCTGATGTACATGATTTCGACGCTGACCGGCGTCGAGAAGGGCATGAAGCTACTGTCCGACATCAACATGGCGCTCGGCCTCGCCCTGATGGCCTTCATCCTGATCTTCGGGCCGACCGCCTTCATCATGGAAACCTTCGTCACCACGATCGGCGCTTACGTTTCCCAATTCGTGAGCATGTCGTTCCGTCTGTTCCCCTTCGAGGGCGTAACCGAATGGTCGGCGAACTGGACGCTGACCTATCTGATCTGGTGGCTCGCCTGGGGGCCGTTCGTCGGCGTCTTCATCGCCCGGATTTCGCGCGGGCGGACGATTCGCGAGTTCTGTACGGGCGTGATCCTGATCCCGACGGCGTTCTCCCTGTTCTGGTTTGCCGTTTTTGGCGGCGCCGGCATCTATGTCGAGATGTACGGTCCGGGCGGGCTGGCCTCGGTCATCACGCAGGATGTCGCCGCCGCACTTTTCACCTTTCTCGACTATTTCCCGTTCGCGAACGTCCTCAGCTTCGGCGCGCTCGTGCTGATCGTCATCTTTCTCGTCACCTCCGCCGACAGCGGCACATTCGTGCTTTCGATGATGACGACGAACGGCAACCTCAACCCGCCGTCGGCTTCCAAGATCGTCTGGGGCAGCATCGTCGCGATCATCACGGCGGCGACGCTTCTTGCCGGGTCCGTCGATGTCGCGCGGGCCATGTCGACGCTCGGCGCGATACCCTTTTCCGCGATCCTGATGCTGCAGATCGTGAGTTTCTTGAGACGACTCAGAAGCGATCCCTCACGCAGCGGGCCCGTTGAGGACCGCACCGGCGAGGTGGCGTCATGAGAAGGCTGATCTCGCTTCTGATCGTATTCGTCCTCGCCGGCTGCGCGGCACAACCGGTGCGTATCGGCTCGAAAGACCTTGCGGAAAGCAGGATCCTTGCGGAGATGTTCGCCCTTCTGCTCGAAGAGGATGGCATCAAGGTCAAGCGCGTTCCGGCGCTGGGGTCGACCGGCATCGTCTTCCAGGCGCTCACCGATGACGACATCGACCTTTATCCCGAATACACCGGAACGGCGCTGGCCTTCATGGGAG
>NZ_CFHTCS010000428.1:0-3325 GCF_984369615.1 Martelella sp.
GCTCTCCTCGACGCTGACGATGACGACGGTCGGGGAGCGGCCTCGGGCTCAGGGCGTACTGGGCTGCTCAGTGGGCTCGGATACGAAGCCCGGCAAGAAAAGACGAAGCGGCAGGCAGCCCCCATATAGGCCGACACCACGCCGGAAGCGCCGATCAGCACCGTCACGGCGCCCCAGTCCGTGAGCGCGAAGAAGAAGGCGGAGGCGACAGCGCTCGTCAGCCACAGAAAGAGAAAACGCGCCGGCCCGAGCCGCAGCGCAACCGGCGCGCCGAAGATCGCCAGCCAGATGGCGTTGAAGATGATGTGGCTCCACCCGCCGTGGAGAAGCGAATAGGTGAAGGGAGACCACAGCCAGGCGAAGTCCTGCCCGGACAGCGCACGGACATAGCGCACCGGCATGAAGCCGAATTCCCGCCACACCATCAGGTTGGCCGCATTGCCGAGAACGAATTGCTGCAGCAGGAAGATCGCGAAAAGCACGGCAAGCGCCGCCAGCACGACCGGCGGAAGGTTGATCGGCGGCTCGCGCCTCTGGGGCCGGAAGGGGTCGCCGCCGGTTCTCGGTGTGCGCATGGGTCTTGCTCCTGTTCGGCTTCTGATTATCCGATCGGAACATGTTTGAAAAGCGTCGCCGGGCATGGCAGAAGGCGAAGCGGAAAAGCGGCCGCGCACCGGGCGCGAAGAACAGGAATAAACGATGCCGCCGCGGCAATTTAAACGAATATTAACCGCGATTTGATCAGATCGATCCACAGCCTAGCAATGCATGAACGCGACCGGTATCATGCCGGCACGGCTTCGCCAGGAAACATCAACCGCCAGATTTCGCAAGAGTTTTTCGAATGCAGAGACAGGCAAACCGCCGCTTCCGTTTGAGCCGGTTCCTCAATGCCGTGATGGTCCTCGCGGCACTCGCGACCCTCCTTACCGGCCTTCCCGTCAACGAGGCCCGCGCCGATTCCAACGACGCGGCGATCGTGATCGACGCCAACACCGGAAAGGTTCTCTACAGCGAGGCGCCGGATGCGCCGCGCTATCCGGCCTCGCTGACGAAGATGATGACGCTTTACATGCTGTTCGAAGCGCTCGACAACGGCCGGGTAACGCTCAATACCAAAATACCGTTTTCGAAGAACGCGGCAGCGGAACCGCCGACCAAGCTCGGCATTCCCGCCGGCGGCAGCGTGACGGTCGAAACCGCGATCTACGCGCTCATCACCCGCTCGGCCAACGACGTCGCCACCGCCGTCGGCGAGTATCTCGGCGGTTCGGAGAGCAATTTCGCCGCGATGATGACCAACAAGGCGCATGCGCTCGGCATGACGCGCACGACCTATCGCAATGCCCACGGCCTGCCCAACAGCGCGCAGAAGACCACGGCCCGCGACCAGGCCCGTCTCGGCATCGCGCTGCGTCAGCATTTTCCGGAATATTATCACTATTTCGGCACGCGCAATTTCAAATACGGCAAGTACAATATCGGCAATCACAACCGCCTTCTCGGCCAGGTGAAGGGCGTTGACGGCATCAAGACCGGCTACACCAACGCCTCGGGCTACAATCTCGCCACCTCCGCCGTCTCCGGCAATCGCTCGATCGTGGCCATCGTCATGGGCGGCGCGACCGGGGCAAGCCGCAACCAGTGGGCGACGCGTCTCGTGACGACCTACCTGCCCAAGGCTTCCAACGGCCGGAGCGGCAATTTCGTCATCGCCCGCGCCGACGCCATGGTGTTCCCGGAAAAAGGCCCGATCCCCTATCCCCGCCCGGCGGCAGACGGCGGCGTCGCGCTCGCCTATGCGGCAAACGACAATGCCGCGCCTTCCGCTTCGGCTGGCCTGACCGGCGTCCAGGCCGAGCTCGTCTCCAACGTTCCGCTGCCGAGCGAACGCCGCCCGGCCGACAATGACGAAGGGCTGAGCGTCGAGGATGTGCTGCAAACGGCCGACGATGTCGCCGATGCCGTCGGCGGTGCGATCATTCCCGCGGCTCAGGCCTCGGAAAGCGCCCCGGACACCTCGATCAAGACCGCCTCGATCAGCCAGCCGCGCGGCTGGGTCGTCCAGGTCGGCACAGCCGCGACCGCCGAGGGCGCCCGCGCGCTGCTGACCCGCACGCAGGGCAAGGCCGGCGGCGCGCTCGACAAATCGGAGCCCTTTGCCCTTGCCTACAACAATGGCGGCCAGGAGATCTACCGCGCCCGCTTCGGCGGCTTCCCCGACCAGGAAGAGGCGGTCAAGGCCTGCCGCGCGCTGAAGCGCAACGGGGTCAGCTGCTGGGCAAGCCTGCAGTAACGCGCAAGAAGTAAAGAGCGCGCTGCGGCGCGGGGAAAAGAATGACTGAATAAAACGCCGGTCCGCATCGCGGGCCGGCTTTTTATTCGTAAAGGGTTTTGAAAGATTTCTCCGATAGCCTCATCGGTAAGGTTTCGGAAAGCAAGAAACGCAAAGCTTTCGGCGCCATGGAAAAGCCCATTATCTGTCCTGCGTAGCGATGGGGATCGAAGTGAACAGGAAACAGCGTTCCGGCATGATGTCAGGCAATACTGAACCCGCAACCGCCCGCCGCAGCGGTTTCAACCCGCTCCACGAGGCCGCCCAGAAACTGGCGGAATATGCCCGTTTCCAGGGCCGCTACAAGGCAAGGGAACTCGTCGGGCTTCTGACCAGCCAGGGCGAGCGCGCCGCGCGCGCCGTCCAGCCCGCGGCCCGCATTCATCTCTATATCCGCGCCGATCGTGACGGGCGCGCTCCGGTCAACCTCAGACTGCGCTGAGGGATGCGGGACCCGCATGAAAAAAGGCGCCGCGCGGCGCCTTTTGTCGTTTCCGGCAGGCCGTGCGAGCCTCACATCCTGACGGCGGAGATCTGGATTTCGACGCGCCGGTTCTGCGCCCGGCCTTCCGGCGTGGCGTTGGAGGCGATCGGGTTGGACGGACCGAAGCCGACGGCGGAAATGCGGTTGGCGCCAACGCCCGACTGAACCAGATAATTGCCGACGCTGTTGGCGCGCTCCTGCGACAGCCTCTGGTTATATTCGACAGAACCGGTCGAATCCGTGTAGCCGTTCACATTGACGGCGGTACGGTCATATTTGCGCAGCACCGTCGAAACAGCATTCAGCGTCGAATAGAAGTTCGGCAGGATCGTGTATTCATCCGTCGGGAAGGTAACGTTGCCCGGCATGATCAGCGTCAGCATGTCGCCGTTGCGGACGACGGAAACGCCGGTGCCGGCCAGGGCCTGGCGGAATTCGCGCTCCTGGCTGTCCATATAGGCGCCGATGCCGCCGCCGGCGATCGCGCCGATCGCGCCGCCGATCGC
>NZ_CFHTCS010000429.1:0-3322 GCF_984369615.1 Martelella sp.
TCGTCGCCATGTCCGGCGGCGTCGACAGCTCGGTCGTGGCCGGGTTCCTGAAGCGCGAGGGCTATGACGTCCTCGGCATCACCCTCCAGCTTTACGATCACGGCGCTGCGGTGCACCGCGCCGGTTCCTGTTGCGCGGGACAGGACATTGACGACGCCCGTCGGGTGTCCGAACGCCTCGGCATTCCGCATTATGTGCTCGACTACGAGGCGCGGTTTCGCGAGACGGTGATCAACCCGTTCGCCGAAAGCTATATTGCCGGCGAGACGCCGATCCCCTGCGTTGCCTGCAACCAGACGGTCAAGTTCGCCGATCTTCTGACAACCGCGAGGGAGCTTGGCGCCGATGCGCTGGCGACCGGCCATTACATCCGCTCCAAACCGAACCCGACGCCGGAGAACCCGATGCGGCGCGCGCTCTACCGTCCGGTGGATGCGGAGCGCGACCAGAGCTATTTCCTGTTTGCGACCACGCAGGAGCAGATCGATTTCCTGCGGTTTCCGCTGGGCGGCCTGCCGAAGGCGGATACGCGGCGGCTGGCCGAGGAAATGGGCCTGATCGTCGCCGACAAGCCGGACAGCCAGGACATCTGTTTCGTGCCGCAGGGCAAATATTCCGACGTGATCGCCAAGCTGCGGCCGAATGCCGAACTTTCCGGCGAGATCGTGCATCTCGACGGACGCGTGCTCGGCCGGCATGAAGGGATCGTGCGCTACACGATCGGCCAGCGCAAGGGGCTTGGCGTTGCCACCGGCGAACCGCTCTACGTGGTCTATCTCGATGCCCGCTCGCGCCGCGTCATCGTCGGCCCGCGCGAGGCGCTGGAGACGCGCCGCATCTATCTGCGCGACGTCAACTGGCTGGGCGACGGGCCGCTTGAAACGGCGGCGGCGGACGGATTTTCCTGTTTCGCCAAGGTGCGCTCCACGCGTCCGCCGCTGCCGGTCATGCTGCATGCGGACGAGAACGGCGTCTATGTCGACCTTCTGGAAGGCGAGGCGGGGATCGCCAGCGGCCAGGCCTGCGTGCTTTATGACGCGCCGGGCAATGACGCCCGCGTCTTCGGCGGCGGCTTCATCGACCGTTCGGAGCGTTCGGCGGAGGCCGAGGCGGCGCTGAAGAGCCTGATGGACGGGCTCGCGGCCTGAATGTCATGGCGGCGGTAGGCCAGCGGGTCATATCGTGATCGGCAAAGGTTGTTAACAAGCCTATCCATTTTTACGGACGTCATCCTCGGCCTTGTGCCGAGGATCTAGCCACAGTTCCGCACGAGCGGCGTTGGCGTTTCTTAAGATATTGATTTAAATATGTTTTTTCGTCCGAGACGCTTATCGCGTTGACACGTGCTTAGATGCTCGGGACAAGCCCGAGCATGACGGCGGAGAGCGGGACAGGCTTTGTCGAAAAACCGCGTCGATCAGGTGGCGATCGGCGCTTCGGCGGACATGAACAGTTTCAGCGATTCCTGGTAGCCGAGCCTGAGAAGCTGTTCGATATAGGCGATCAGCTGGTCGGCCCAGCCGAAGCCGAGATAGGCGGCGAGCCAGACGATGAGGCCGGCGAGGATCAGGGCGTAGATGAAGTTCCTGAGGATCATCAGCAGCATGGCAAGCAGGACGAAGGCGACCAGCCCGTAAAACAGCGACGGGGTGAGCGCCACGCCGTCGGAATGGGCGAGATAGCCCATATAGATGCCGAAAATGATGCAGACGGCGGCGCTCAGCCGGTCGCGGATCATGCGGTGGGTGTAGCCTGAACTTGCCATCTGACGGTCTTTCTTCGCTGCGATGCTCTTGCGGTTCGTGAGGATGAACGCGCGGCCGGCCTGGCCGGTTCCGGGTGTGGTTATAGCAGTTTGCAACCCCGGCGTCAGGATAGTTCCGCGACGATGCGGTTCAAAAGCAGCATGCCTTCCGGCGTCGCGCGCAGGCGGGCATTGCCGATCCGTTCGATCAGGCCGAGTTTCAGAAGAAAGTCCTCGCGCTCGGCATCCATCGGCTTGCCGGAAAGCGAGGACCAGCGGGCGAGGTCGACGCCTTCCTTCACCCTGAGCCCCATCAGGAGAAGTTCGTCGGCCTGCTCTTCTTGAGAAAGCACTGTTTCCTCGGTCACGCCGTGGCCGTTGGTCTCGGCCGCCTGCAGCCAGGTCTCGGGGTGTTTCTCCGTCGCCGTCGCGATCTTGCCCGACGCCGTTTCCAGCCGCCCGTGCGCGCCGGGGCCGATCCCGGCATAATCGCCATAGCGCCAATAGGTGAGGTTGTGCCGGCTTTCCGCACCCGGACGGGCATGGTTGGAAACCTCGTAGGCCGGCAGGCCGCGCTCTGCCGTCACCGCCTGCGTGACCTCGTACAGATGCGCCGCCTGATCGTCGTCGGGGACGAGGAGTTTTCCTCTGTTACAGAGATCGAAGAAGCGCGTGCCTTCCTCGATGGTCAGCTGGTAGAGCGACAGGTGGTCGGCGGCAAGATCGATCGCCTGGTTCAGTTCACGCTCCCAGTCGTCCGGCTTCTGGCCGGGCCGGGCATAGATCAGGTCGAAGGACATGCGCGGGAAGATGTCGCGCGCCAGACGGATAGCGCCAAGCGCCTGCTCGACATTGTGCAGACGGCCGAGAAACCGAAGCTCCTTGTCGTTGAGCGCCTGCACGCCCATCGAGACGCGGTTGACGCCGGCGGCGCGGTATCCGCGAAAGCGTTCGGCCTCGACGCTGGAGGGATTGGCTTCCAGCGTCACCTCGATCCCGTCCGGCACATGCCATGCCGCGCCGACGCCCTCGAGGATCGCGCCCAGCGTCTGCGGTTCCATCAGCGAGGGCGTGCCGCCGCCGATGAAAATGCTGGTAACCGTGCGCGGCCCGGAAAGCGCGCGCATATGGGCGATTTCACGCAGGAAACCGGCGACGAAGCGTTTCTGGTCGACCGGCTGGTGGCGGACATGGCTGTTGAAGTCGCAATAGGGGCATTTGGCCGCGCAGAACGGCCAGTGCAGATAGACGCCGAAACCCGGCTCGCCGTCATCGCCATTGATGCCTGAAATGGCTGCCGGGTCGTTTGTCAGGGCGCAAGTCCCGTTTCGGTGAACAGCTTGAAGGCGCGGGCGCGGTGGGACAGCGCGCCGCCATCTTCCGGGCCGCCATTGGCCTTTTCGGACGGCTCCATCTGGCCGAACGTCCTGTCATGGCCCTTCGGCTGGAACACCGGGTCATAGCCATGGCCCTTTTCGCCGCGCGGTGGCCAGACGAGACTGCCTTCCACTTCGCCGCGGAATGTCTCGGTGTGGCCGTCGGGCCAGGCGAGGCAGAGCACGCAGACGAAGCGGGCGG
>NZ_CFHTCS010000430.1:0-3294 GCF_984369615.1 Martelella sp.
GAGCCGCTGATCGAGATCACGCGGCGCGACGACCGGACGATGCGGACCTTCTATCGCCCCACACGCCGCGCACGGGAGATGGCAGGCGACATTGGCTGAGCGCCTCCGCCGATCCGCGCCCCTCATTGCACCAACCCGTTTGACTATCGGGGGCACGGCTCCTATCACAGTCTATTAGAAGGCGGAAAATCAAACCGGATGTGCCGCACGTGACGATAGCAAGACATGGCAGGCAACCGCGGGCAAGGTGCGACGCCGGCGGCAGGCTTCACATCTCGATGAGCGGAGGCATGGCGGCGAGACAGGCAACAGGGGAGCTTGCGATGCGATCGAGAGCCGTTTCTTTTCTACGGGTTCCTGAATGGCGCTGCTGAAGAACGCCAGGATCCCGCGCGACAGGCGTTCCACGATCAGGCTCTACACGGCGCTGACGGTGCTGTTCTTCGCGACGCTGGCTGCGGGAACGGTTTTCGGCGGGCTTGCCATCCGCGATGCGGTACGCCAGGAGCGCCAGGAACAGGCACAAGCGCGCGCCGAAGGCTTCGCAAAGGCGCTGAAATCGGTGTTGCAACTGACCGACAATGTCGGCCGGGCTCTTTCCGAGGCCTTTGATGACGAGGGTCTTGAAGGCTACGATAGCTCGGTCGAGGCCTATCTGGCCTCCGCGCCCTGGACCCGGGCCGTCATCCTCAACCGCGACGACGCAACGCGCATTTCGCCGCAGGACCTGTCTGTCGCCATGCGCGCGCTTCCGGTTCCGGACGACGGCGCCGATCAGCGCAAGATCTTCGGTCCCTTCGAACTCCCGAACGGCAAGCGGGTCCTCGTCTACCGCTATTCCTTCGATGCAGGCAACCTGGAACTCGTCGTCGGTTTCGAGGCGATCCTCGAAGCTGTCGGCCTGCTCGAACTCGAGGAAACGACACAGCTCAGCGTCAGGACCGTGGCAACCCCCGGTCCCGACGAACTCGCCACAGCCGGCGAAAGCGACCTGCCCGTCGAAGACGCGATCCGTGAGGATGTCCGCGTCGACAACGCGACCTGGACCATCAGCGTGGCGCCGCGCGCCCTTTCGGTTGGCCTGTTCGACTGGGGCCGCGCGTTCCGGCTCGCCGCCGGCCTGCTCGTCCTGGCATTTGTTGCGCCCTTCATCGCCCTGCTCCTGCTGTTTCGCGCGCGTCTCAGGGACAATGTCAACATCCGCAAAAGCATGATGGCGGTCGACAACCTGTCCCGTCACCTCGATGTCGCCCTCAACGCCTCGAATATCGGCCTGTGGGAGCATGATCTGGAAACAAACGTCCAGATCTGGGACGACCAGATTCTGCGAATCTACGGCATTGAGGGAGAGAGCCATGTGCAGACATTCGAAAGCTGGTGCTCCAGACTGCATCCGGACGATCAGGCGCGTTTCCGCCGTTTCAGCTGGGAGGATGCGGAAAACGACAAGGGCTTCCTGACAGAATACCGCATCATCACGCCGGGCGGGCTGGAGAAGACCATTCGTTCCGCCGGCAACGCCTATCGCGATGCCGACGGCAAGCGCAAATTCGTCGGCGTGAACTGGGACGTTTCGGCCGACAAGGCGCTTCAGGAGGCGCTGGCAGAGGCCAAGGCCAGGGCGGAGGAACAGAATGTCGCGCTGGAGGAAGCCCGCGCGCGCATGGAGGAAATCGCCCTGCAGGATACGCTTACGGGCATTCCCAACCGGCGCCATTTCGAAAAGCGGCTGGCTGCCGCACAGGCCGGCGGCGCCATGCCGGAAGGCATGAACATCGTCTTGATCGACCTTGACGGGTTCAAGACCATCAACGACACGATGGGACATTTCTTCGGCGACGACGTTCTGCGCTACGCTGCCGAAACCTTCATGAATAATCTCGGTCCCGACGATTTTCTGGCGCGCACCGGCGGCGACGAATTCGTCGCCCTGATGCCGGCGGCGAGCGATGTCGGGAACTTCGCCGCCACCGTCACGGCGGCCTTCTCGAAACCGCTGCGCATTGACGGGCGCTCCTGCCGGCTGGGCGTCAGTCTCGGCATCGCCACCGCGGAGGATTCGAGCGACACGGCCTCGGATCTTCTGATCAAGGCGGACCTGGCGCTGTACGAGGCCAAGAATCGCGGCCGCGGACGCACGGTGAACTACACCAGCAACCTGATGGCGAAGACCTTTGCCCTCAAGCGCCTGGCCGACGAGCTTCAGGAGGCGGTCGAGAACGGCGAGATCACCGCCCACTACCAGCCGATCTTCGATGTCAGGACATCGACGATCGTCGGCGTGGAGGCGCTCGCCCGCTGGCAGCATCCGCGCCGGGGCGTGCTCGAGCCGAAAGCCTTCCTCGATGTCGCCGAACAGCTGGGGCTGCTGCATGCGATCGATGACACCGTCTTCCAGAAAGCGGTCGCCGTGATCGAACGGAGCAAGGCGGCGGGCGTGCCGCTGCCCGGCATCTCGGTCAACATCTCCTCCCAGCGCCTGCGCGACCCGTTGCTTCTCGAGCAGCTCGCCTCGTTCAACCTGCCGCCGGACACGGTTCACTTCGAACTGCTCGAATCGATCCCCTTCGACCGGCCAGACACCGCCCTGATCAAAACCGTCAACGCCATCAGGAAGCTTGGCATCGGCATCGATCTCGACGATTTCGGCTCGGGCTATGCCTCGCTCGTCGGCCTCAACCAGGTGCGCCCCGACCGGCTGAAGATCGCCGGCCAGCTCATTGCCCCGATCACCGGTTCGGAGGAAAGCCTGCAGATCGTCGAGACCATCGTGCGCATCGCGCGGACCTTCAACATCGGCGTCATCTGCGAGGGCGTGACCTCGAAGGCCCACTACAAGAAACTGGAGGCGCTCGGCTGCTTCCTCCAGCAGGGCTATTATTTCTCGCGCCCCATGGATGAGGACCAGTTCATCGCCTTCATGGGCACGCGCAGCGGCCTCGAATGACCCGGAGACGGGCGACGGCAAGCCCGTCATGCGGCAGCCGAAACGGCCACCGCGCGCCGACATGCACGCAATGCATACCTTATATGTCGAGATGGCACTGCAAAATTCGGAGCCGGACGCGTATATAGAGATCAACAGAGTGAACGAGCGGACATCAAAACGATTTGACAAAAGCTCAGTCACTTGGCCCGGTTTCCGGGTTGGAATTCGAAGCTGCGCACTCCTCCTCCTCCCAGCGCGCTTCGATAGGTTGACGACGCTCCTCCTCCCAGTCGTCGACCAACGCAAATGACGCTCACCGGATCCTCCTCCCCCGGTGAGCGTTATTTTTTTGCGCATTGCCCATA
>NZ_CFHTCS010000431.1:0-3277 GCF_984369615.1 Martelella sp.
TGTCGACGCCGACAAGCAGGCCGCCCGTCGCGCTGTCGAGGCCGGCGGCATTGGCATTGCCGTCGAACTTGTTCCACGCCCCGAAGGCGCTGCCCCAGGCGGCGATGCCGTCTGCCTGATCGGGGGCGGCAAGATTTGCCCCGTCAGGCCCGTAGGCCAGAACCGGCGCCGACGATGCGCCGACCGTGCCGAAGGCGGAGCGAAGGCGATCGGCTTCCGCGCCGCGGACGATGCCGCTTTCCTCTATCAGCGCGGACTTGACCGACGCATGGATCTCGCCGGAAAGCTGGTCGAAGCCGTTGCGAACGAAATCGGGGTCGTCCGGCAGCATGACGATCGCGTCATAGAGTGCGTTTCCGGCGGTAAAGCCGATCGACTCCACGCTCGCCGCAACGGCCGCCTGGTTGGCGGTTTGAGCCAGCGATGCGAAATCGCGGTCATTGCGCTGCAGCTTCAGGCCGATTTCGCCCGCGCCATAGAGAAAGTCGGGCGTCAGGAAGGCGAAATCGGAGGTGACGCTTGCGAATTCGCCCTCGATCTCACCGGCCGAGAGGACGGTGTAGGTCGAGCGCGGATCATAGACGCCGTCAAAGCCGACATGGGCGAGCGTGCCGTCCAGCGAGGCCTTGCCGGTCACCGTCACCGCATCGCTCAGGCCGCTTTCCGGGTCCACTTCGACGGCAAAGATCGAGCCGGAGGCGAAGGCAAGGTCGCCGTCGATCGCGAGCGTGCCGATGGAGTTGCCCGGCGACAGCGTGCCGCCCGAGGCGATTGAGACCAGCGAACCCGCGCCGGAGCCGATCGTGCCGGAGCCGCCGAGAACGGCGCCGTCATTGACGGTCATGCTGCCGCCGAGCGCGCCGACGCCGTTTTCGTCGCCCACCAAGAGCTTGCCCTCATTGACCAGCGTGGTGCCGGCGAAGCCGGAGCTGTCCGCCGTCAGGAGCAGGGTGCCCACGCCGCGCTTTTCAAACGTGCCGTCGCCGGAGAACGTCTTCAGAGCGGTGACGGGCACCGTCGGATGCGAGACGTCGATCCAGCCGCGACCGTCGAAACGGATGGCCTTGTCGATCGAGGTGATCGGCCCGGTCCACTGCGCCCAGTCATCGTCCGGTCCGGCGGTGCGGATGCCGCCATTGTCGAGCGTGATCAGGCCGTCGGTGGAGCCGAGAGCGGCGCTCTCATCGATCGCCACGGTCTTGCCGGCGGTGACGACGATATCGCGGAAGCGCTCATGATCGTCCACGCACATCGCGCGGGCGCCCTGAAGCGACAGGTGCTGCGCGTCGGCGCAATCGAGCGCCAGCTTGAGGGGGGCGAAGGGGTCGTTTTCGAAGTCGAGCCCGGTCTTGGCGGAAAGCGCGGCGCGTATGGCTGGATCGTTGAGGCCGAGCGTTGCCACAAGCTCGTCCCAGGCCGGGTTTTCCGGCTTGGTGTCGAAGGCGAGGTCCTCGTCGACATACTTCATGAGGATATCGCCCCATTGCTCCCAGCTCATGTCGCTGATGCTGCCGATGCCCGGGAACTCGTCGCGATGCGCCTGGAAATAGTCGTCGAGAACGTTGCGGAAGAACTCCGGATTGGAGGTGTCCGTGAGCTTGTCGAGATAGGCCTTGTAAACCGCCTGCTGTTCGGCGGGCACGTAGAGCGAAAGCTCTTCCTGGAAGGCTTCCGGGTCGTGACGGTCATAGACCGCGTTGGCGAGCAGGAAGCCGAGGCGGTCCTCGGTGACTTCCGGGGCCTGCGCATAGATCGGGCGGCCATCCTCATCGGAAAGCTGGCCGAGATAGACATCGGTGCGGTGGTTGTTGCGCGACAGCCGGAATTCGCCGGCGCGCTCGGCCGAATCGCTGGTCTTGGCGTCGAAGGTCAGGCGAACCTTGCCGCTGCCATCGCCGATTTCCTCGACATTGGGGCCCTTCCAGCGGATTTCGTGGGCGAGCGGTTCGTGGTCGGAAAGCGCCTTGCCGCTCTCCGTCGTGCTGATGTCCTGATCGAGAACGCCGCCGACATAGCGGTCGTCTTCGGCATCCGTCAGCTCCCACCATTTCGCATAGGGGCGCGAGGCGATGAAGTGGTCGATCTGGGTGCGGCCCCAGGACGGCCATTTGAAGGCCTCGTCATCTTCTTCCACGCTCGGCCATGTGGTGCTGCCATCCGCCAGCTTGTGGGGGGCGAAGCGTTCGCGATCCTCGGGGTTCTGCAGGATCTGGTACTGTTTCTTCAGAAGGTTCATCGTGTAGGGCGTGTTGCCCGCCACGGGATAGGTCTCGTCGGTGAACAGGCCTTCCGGCGCGATATTGGTCTTACGGTTGATATAGGCTTCGGCGGCGGCGTATTTTTCCGAACCGATGGCGTGATTGCGCGCGACATATTGCAGCGCCCAGGCCTTGTGGTCCGCATTGCCGGTCTCTCGCGCGCGCTTCATCATAAATTCCTGCTGAACCACTTCCAGCAGTCCGCGCTCGGAGATGTCACCCGCGTTGAAGTCCCCCGTCATGATAATGGGGCTGGCTTTGCTCGCCGCCCAGTCGTTCAGCTCATGGGCTTCGCGGTTGCGATGGAGAAAGGCATCATCGCGGTAGTCGAGGTGCTCCGTCGCGATGATCGTCTGCGGGCGGCCGTTCTCGCCGCCGACAACCACGTGGGCCGGCTCGTCGGTATTGCTGTAATCGATGATGTCCTTGTCGCGCCAGGCAAGGCCGGTGTCGCCCTTCGAGTGCAGCGCATAATCGCCGGCGCCAAGGTCGGCCATCTTCTTCTGGATGTCGACGCCGTAGCTGTTGCGGTATTCCTGGATGGTGATGAAATCGTAATTGCCCGATGAAAGAAGATCGGCCGCTTCGGGGATGAGCGTCGATGCCCCCCAGGTGTTCAGAGAGATGATGCGCAGCGCATTGTCTTCGGCCTGAGCCGGAACAGCGCTGACGGCCAGCAGCGAAACGCCGCTCAGAAGGCCGAGCATCTTGCCTGAAATCTGCGCGCGGCTTCCCAGCCGCTGAATGATGCCATTCATCGGATATTCCTTTCGTAATCGGAACGCTATGAAATTTCGATTTGCGTCGTCAGGTTAGTATGTTTCGAAAGCGACACATAGACCCCGTATATGTCATATTTACAACATTTTTATAGATTCCTTGCGTACACGCGCCCGGTGTTTCAAAAAGGGGACACAGAATCGGAAATGGTGCTGGAGGTGGTGTGGACGTGGAAAGAAGCGGCGAGGAAAGAAAGAAGGAAGGCCGTCAGTCGTCGATACTGCGATTGATGGAGAAGA
>NZ_CFHTCS010000432.1:0-3274 GCF_984369615.1 Martelella sp.
ATCCCGCCATGGGCAAGGGATAGTAGCACCTCGGCAAGAGGTCCGCGCCTTGGCCTTCTTGAGAGGGCGAGCGGCCCACAAACGCTCCGGCCCGGCAATGGCGGCGCCCGACTGATTTCCGTCGGCGGCGGAGCCGCCTTTACAGCGCGAAACAAATCAGCCGGGCTTTGCCATCAAGGCACTCGCCAGAGGCTCGCGCTGCCAGACCGGAGCGCCCGTGCGCTTTCGTCGCCATGAAGGCCGCGACGGTCGCGGTCCAACTGACGGAAGCATCCCATGTACGCGCACGACGATTTCGAACCCGATCACAGCACGTCCCCGACCGGCCATGCCATCGAGGAACTCGAACTCTACGGCTACCGCCCCTCCGAAGACGAGGCCGATCCCCGGATCACACCCGAAGATCACGTCATCCAGGGCGCAGTCTCCGACATCTTCGACGCCCTGATTTCCACCATGGCCGACACCAGCCTCGATTTCGACCTCGACGAAATCCTCTGGTCCACCGTCAACACCTTCCACCGCGCTGTCGAGCGGATCGAGCACAAACTCGACGATAACGAGCAGGCGCAGAAACGCCTTCAACGCGAACAGGACGGCAGCGAAGTTAAATCCGTCCAGCTCGAAACCCTGATCGGTGCAGGCCAAAGCCTGATCGAACGCCGCGACAGCATGGAGACCTTCCGTGAAACCGCCGCCGACATCTATCTGCGCACTACCGGCACGCCCTGGTCGCAACGCTCCGGCTCACGGGTCAACCATCGCCAGATGACCTCGGCCATGATCGACAGCCGCGACTTCATCGCCGCAAAGCGCCGTGCCGACAACGAGGTGCTGCTGCCCGCAGGACCGAAGATCGCCTTCTCGGGTGGCGACACCACCGATCACCGGACGATCTGGGCCAAGCTCGATCAGGTCCACGCCAAGCACCCGGACATGGTGCTGATGCACGGCGGATCGCCCAAGGGCGCGGAACGCATCGCGGCCACCTGGGCCAATAACCGCAAGGTCGCACAGGTCGCCTTCAAACCCGACTGGGCAAAACATGCCAAGGCAGCACCGTTCAAGCGCAACGACCAGATGCTCGGCATCATGCCGATCGGGGTCATCATCTTCCCCGGCACGGGTATTCAGGACAACCTGGCCGACAAGGCTCGCAAGATGGGCATCCCAGTTTATCGCTTCGGGACCGGCAGCGCGTGAGCGCTGCCGGTTCGGCATAACGCCATTGCGCACTACTGCAAGAGCGCCAGGTCCTCCCAGCGAATCCGGAGATAACGGCCTGAGCGCTTTGGCAATTGCTTGCGGCTGACCATTCGCCCGGAGACCTGGAACTCCGCATTTATTTTGACCACGAGCAACTTGTTGAAATGCCTCGATGTATCCACCATCACCACGTCCTTGGTCTTGAAAGGTGTGATGGTTTTGATTTCGACATGATCGTTTTCGAGCCTGCCGTCCGAACCCTGCGCGTAGGTCTTGTTCAACTTGATGCCGTAGGTGATGGCCCCGAACAATTCGCCGATGTCGCCATACACGGACAAATGCAGGCCAGTCTCCAGATGGTAGCTCTCAGCGAGTGAGATCAGGTCCTCAAAATATGGGATCATTGATCGGATGGCGTTTGGATACTTCGCTCCCCACTCCTTGTGACGAAGCTGCTCATCGATGTCTGACCAGCTTACCCATTCGCCATCGTCGTAAAATGCTCGATCTGACCAATCGATTTCTGCCATAGACTTTAACCCGCAGCCTTCCACCACCCAACAATATAACCACCGTAGAGGTAGAGCCGATACTGGTCTACCAGACGCATCAGCTTTCTTGTTCAAGCGGCAAGTTTACAGAGAGGCTTGACCTTACAAACTATCTCATCTCGCCCGGTGAGAGGAATGCTGCTATTCTGTGGCTGCGCCGTGGTGGTGGTGGAAGGCGCAACCGTCCAACCTTTTGCACGGAGACACCACCATGATCGTTCTCGGAATCCTCGTTTCCATCGCAGCCATCGGCACCATGTGCTGGCTGCTGTTCAATCTCGCCGTATTCGCTTTGCCGTTCTTTATTGGCCTGAATGCAGGCGCCTTGGCCTATGATACTGGGGCTGGTTGGCTCGGCGGCATCGTCGTTGGTCTTCTCGCCGCCGGTCTAACGCTGGCTGTTGGTCAGGGCCTGCTCATGCTGATCCGCCCGATGTGGGCGCGTCGTAAGCGTCCGGCGTGCCCGCTCTGCCGGGAGTGCTGCGTAGAGGGTAGTGTCCACTATCGGATAATGGACACTATCGGGGTTGCTTGTGACGAAGCGTCGGAAGCGTCGGGTTTGGTCTGACGAAGAGAAGCGGATGATCTGCGGGCAGACGCGTGTGCCCGGTGTGTCGGTGAGCCAGGTCGCCCGGCGGTATGACGTGAACGCCAATTTGGTCTTTGCCTGGTTGCGCGATCGCCGGTTTGCAGATGCCGACGCGGCCGATGTCGCGCGCTTTCTGCCGGTTGAGATCGTCGCGGAGGTGAAGGCGCCTGTGGCGATGCCCGCCGCAGTGAACCACATCGAGATCGAACTGGCGGGCGGGCATAAGATGCGGATCAGCGGCGGGTATGACCCCGAGGCGCTGGCGCGGCTGATCCGGGGCCTGACGGCGTGATCCCGGTTCCGGCTAACACACGGGTCTGGTTGGCGGCGGGTGTCACCGACATGCGCAAGGGGTTCACGGCGCTGGCGGCTCAGGCCGAAGCGGTGCTGAAGCAAGACCCGTTCAGCGGACATCTGTTCGTCTTCCGTGGCCGTCAGGGCGATCTGGTGAAGGTCATCTGGTGGGATGGTCAAGGCGCCTGCATGTTCATGAAGCGGCTGGAGAAGGGGCGGTTCGTCTGGCCTTCGGCCAAGGAGGGGAAGGTTGCGCTGTCGCCTGCACAGTTGGCGATGCTGCTGGAAGGGATCGACTGGCGCGCGCCGCAGCGGTCATGGCAGCCTCTGGCTGCGGGATAATCTGCCATCCTGCAAGAGAAGGATTCCCACAAGGAATACAGTGGGATAATCTTCTTGCATGCTGGATCGCACCCTGACCTTGCCGGAAGACCCCGAGGAGTTGCGCAGCTTCACCGCGCGGCTTCTGGCCGAGGTGAAGGCGCAGGCGATCCTGATCGAGAAGCTGCGGCACCAGCTGGCCGGGCACCGAGCGCACCGGTTTGGCGCGTCGTCTGAGACTGCGGAACAGCTTCAGTTGGCCCTGGAAACAAGCGAGATTGCCGCCGCCGCGATGACCGCGCGGATGTGTCTG
>NZ_CFHTCS010000433.1:0-3264 GCF_984369615.1 Martelella sp.
GCGGCCACGAAGCTGCGGCCGATCGAGCATGTGTTCGATTGCCCGCCCGTGGCGGAGGAGATGCGTCGTTTCATTTCCTGGGTTGCCGCCTACACGCTGACCCCGCCGGGGCTTGTCGCGCGCATGGCCGTTCGCGCGCCTGCGGCCCTTGAGCCTGAACCGATGGTCGAGGGGCTGACGCTGACGGGTACGGTTCCCGAGCGGATGACGCCGGCGCGAAAGCGCGTTCTCGAACTGGCGCAAGACGGCGCCGGCTGGACGCGGCTCGGGCTTGCGCGCGCTGCCGGCGTCAGCGCCAGCGTCGTCGAGACGATGATGAAGCACGGCGTGTTCGACACCGTCTTCCTGCCGCCGCCGCCGGCCTTTGCCACGCCCGATCCCGATTATGCACGCCCCGCGCTTTCGCCCGACCAGGACGCGGCGGCCAAAGATCTGCGCGCTGCCGTGGCGGCGGACGATTTCAATGTGACGCTGATCGACGGCGTTACCGGTTCCGGCAAGACGGAGGTCTATTTCGAGGCCGTGGCCGAAACGCTCAGCAGAGGCAAGCAGGTGCTGATTCTTTTGCCGGAAATTGCCTTGACGGCGAGTTTCCTCGACCGGTTCGAGAGCCGCTTCGGCGCGCGACCCGGCGAATGGCATTCGGACCTCGCGCCGCGCATGCGCGAGAAGGTCTGGCGGCAGACGGCGGAAGGGATGATCCGCGTGGTTGCCGGGGCCCGCTCGGCGCTGTTCCTGCCCTTTGAGGAACTCGGCCTGATCGTCGTCGATGAGGAACATGATACGGCCTACAAGCAGGAAGACCGCGTCTTCTACAACGCCCGCGACATGGCGGTGGTGCGGGCGCGCATCGGTGGTTTTCCAGCGGTGCTGGCTTCCGCGACGCCTTCTGTCGAAAGCCAGGTCAACGCGCTTGCCGGGCGCTACCGCCGCATCCATCTGCCCGGCCGCTTTGCCGAGGCGGCGCTGCCGAGCCTGAAGACGGTCGACCTGAGGCGCGATCCGCCGAAACGCGGCGGCTTCCTGTCGCCCTCGCTGCTTTCGGAGATCGACAGAACGGTCGGGCGCGGCGAACAGGCGTTGCTGTTTCTGAACCGGCGCGGCTATGCGCCGCTCACGCTCTGCCGGGTCTGCGGCCATCGCTTCCAGTGCCCGAACTGCTCGAGCTGGCTGGTCGAACACCGGTTTCGCGGGCGGCTGATGTGTCACCATTGCGGCCACGGAGAGCCGGTGCCCGAGGCTTGCCCGGAATGCGGCACGCTCGATCATCTCGTTGCCTGCGGGCCGGGGGTCGAGCGCATCGCCGAGGAAGTCGAGCAGCATTTTCCGGAGAAGCGCACGATCATCCTGTCTTCGGACATGGCCGGCGGGGTCAAGCGCCTGCGGCTGGAACTCGAGGCCGTCGCCAATGGCGAGGCCGATATCATCATCGGCACGCAACTGGTGGCCAAGGGGCATAATTTTCCGCTGATGACGCTTGTCGGCGTGGTCGATGCCGATATCGGCCTTGCCAATGGCGATCCGCGCGCGGCCGAGCGCACCTTCCAGCTTCTTGCGCAGGTGACGGGGCGGGCAGGGCGCACGGGGCTTGCGAGCAAGGGTCTGATCCAGACCTATCAGCCGGCCCACCCCGTGATGCAGGCGATCGTTTCCGGCGATGCCGAGGCGTTTTACGACCGGGAGATCACGGAGCGGGAAAAGAGCGGCCTGCCGCCTTTCGGCCGGCTAGCCGCGGTTATCATCTCCGCAGACAACCGTTCCGATGCCGAGGCGCATGCGCGGGGGTTGAGGGCGGCGGCGCCGGCCGGGCGCTCGATCTCGGTGCTTGGCCCGGCCGAGGCGCCGCTGGCGCTGGTGCGGGGCCGCTACCGCTTTCGCCTGCTCGTGCACGGCAGCCGGGCGGACGACATCCAGACTTTTTTGCGGGAAATGCTCGAAAACGGGCCGCGACAACGCGGCAGCGTCCGCGTGCAGCTTGACATTGACCCGCAGAGCTTTCTCTAGATAGATTGAATTTCAAGAAGCGCGGAGGACCCGCGCCGCGCAAGGCAAGGGAGCGTTCAGATGAGTTTTTACTGGCCGGAGAGTTTCATCGGGCAGATCGCCCTGTTCATGGCCGTTGTCATCCTGATCTGGGGGCTCGTCGTGGCGCTGGCGCCGCTGAAGCTGATGGGGCTTGCAGGATTTTCCGGACTGAAGGAGGAGAGCGGGCAGTCGATCCACATCCGTTCGATGATCGGCGGCACCTATGCCGCCATGTCGCTGATGGCGCTCCTGTTCGACCAGCCGATGATCTATCGCACCTTCGGCCTGGCGCTGATCTTCGGCTTTCTGACCAGGTTGCTGTGGATGGGCACAACCGGGAGCCGGTCGATCAAGGGAGGGATATTCCTCGTCTGCCAGGCGGTGGCCGGCGTGTTCATGCTGCTTTACGGCCTTGGCTGGGCGTAAACGACAAAGGCATTCAAAAGCACTGCGTTTCAGGGTTTTGCGACTTTGTGACGAGAAACGCATGCCAATGCTCCAAACGGGCTTTGCGCGTGTTGCGAGTCGCTTTTACCTGTGCTAGACGAACCCCGACTATTGGGAGGGCCAGCATGTTTTTTCCTGCTGTTTCCCGGGGATATTGTGAGGTTTTGAGGGCTTCGGGCAGTGCCGGCGACGACACGGCCCGCGCCGATTTTTAAGGGGAATTTGTGCCTGTGGCAGACCTATCCCAATCTGTGTCGAACGTGGCGCAGCGCTATGCTGTTTCTCTGTTCGAACTTGCCAAGGAAGACGACAGCATCGACGCCGTGGGCGCCGATATCGACCGTGTCGAGGCGCTGTTGAATGAAAGCGACGATTTCCGGCGTCTGGTGATGAGCCCGGTCTTCAGCGCCGACGAGCAGCTGAAGGCGGTGACCGCCATTCTCGCCAAGGCGGAAATCGGCGGCTATGTCGCCAATTTCGTCAAGCTGGTTGCGAAAAACCGCCGTCTTTTCGTCCTGCCCGGCATGATCTCGGCCTATCGCGGCGAGGTTGCCGCCTATCGCGGGCAGGCGACGGCTGAAGTGACAGTGGCCCATGCCCTGTCTGATGAACAACAACAGGAATTGAAGACTGCGCTGAAGGATGTGACGGGCAAGGATGTGTCCCTTCAGATCACCGAAGACGCGTCGCTTCTCGGCGGGATGATCGTCAAGGTCGGTTCGCGTCAGATCGATACGTCGCTGCGCACGAAACTCTCCAAACTTAAGCTTTCACTGAAAGAGGTTGGCTGAT